>NZ_JBHXRX010000034.1:0-97478 GCF_042714995.1 Streptomyces sp. NPDC058665 | reverse complement strand
GCGTAAATCACGCCGTCCGGGCATGACCCCGGAGCGGCACCCGGACACCGACCGCAACCCAGCTACCCCTGCTGCTCCCGCGAAGCGCGCTCCGCCTCCTCCTCCGCCTCCATCTCGGCGAAGACGTCAATCGGTGCCGGGGCCTTCGCCAGGAATACCCACGTCAGATAGACCGCCAGCAGGAACGGCGGGATCTTCAGGGACACCAGTACCCAGCCCAGCTGCGTCGTGTCCGCCCACCAGTACAGCGGGAAGAGGATCGCGCACTTCGCGAGGAGGATGAACCCCCACGCGTAACTCGCCTTCGTGTACGCCGACTTGCGCCCCGGGTTCCGCGTACGCCAGGACAGGTTCTCCTTGAAGACCGGCCCCAGGATCAGCCCGATGAGCGGCACACCCGCGACGCTGGTGCCGATGTACGCGACGGCCAGCCCCAGCGTGTACAGCATGCCGGGCAGATAGAAGTCCTTCGCGTTGCCGGTCATCATCGCGAAGACCACGCCGAAGGCGACCCCGAAGACGCCGCTGAAGGCGTGCTTCACGGTGTCGCGGCGGATCAGCCGGACCGCGACCAGGAGCAGCGAGACCGCGAGCGCGGCGATGGCCGAGACGTGCAGGTCCTTGTTGATCGTGAAGATCGTGACGAAGAGCAGTCCGGGGACGACCGTCTCCACCATTCCGCGTACGCCGCCGAACGCCTCGAAGAGCGCGGCCTCGGTCACGGCCCTGGCCTCTGCGTCGGTCTGCGGGTCGGCGCCCTCGGGCGCACGGGAAGACACGTTGGGGTCTGTCGTCGCGGGCTTGTCGATTGACGTCACCGGCTACTCCTGTCCGAGCGGTCGGAGTTCGTATTTGGGGTTGAACAGCACCCTACGGCCGTGGCTCATGGAGATCCGGCCTGATGCGATGAGCTTGCGGCCCGGTTCTATGCCCGCGATGGAGCGCCGTCCCAGCCACACCACGTCCAGCGGCGCGGTGCCGTCGAACAGCTCCGCCTCCAGCGCGGGCACGCCGGCCCGCGGACGCAGGGTGACCGTCCGCAACGTACCAGTCACCTTGACGATCTGGCGGTCGCCACAGTCACTGATCCGTGTGCAGCCCGAGGCCTGCGCGTCCTCCCGCAGCTCCTCGGACTCCAGATCCTCCTGGGAGCTGGAGAGCCGGTCGAGCATCCGGCGGAAGCGGCCGGTCGGCTTCTCAGCACTCATGGCTGAAGCGTACCGGGGTCCGCGGTGCCCGGATCATCGGTCGAACCGGTAGCCCATGCCGGGCTCGGTGACGAAGTGCCTGGGGTGCGAGGGGTCCGCCTCCAGCTTGCGGCGGAGTTGGGCCATGTAGACGCGCAGATAGTTGGTCTCCGTGCCGTAGGAGGGCCCCCAGACCTCCTGGAGGAGCTGTTTCTGGCTGACGAGGCGGCCGGTGTTGCGTACGAGGACCTCCAGCAGGTGCCACTCGGTCGGGGTGAGCCGTACGTCGCGGCCCTCCCGGTTCACCTTCTTGGCCACGAGGTCGACGGTGAAGCCCTCCGTCTCGACCATCGCGACGCTGTCGTCGTCGCCGGAGCCGACGGGCTCGGCGCGGCGGACGGCCGCGCGCAGCCGGGCGAGGAGCTCGTCCATGCCGAAGGGCTTGGTGACGTAGTCGTCGGCGCCGGCGTCCAGCGCCTCGACCTTCTCGTCGGAGGTCTGGCGCGCGGAAAGTACCAGGATCGGTACGCGGGTCCAGCCGCGCAGGCCCCTGATGACCTCGACGCCGTCCATGTCGGGCAGTCCGAGGTCGAGCACGACGACGTCGGGGTGGCGGGCGGCGGCGAGTTCCAGGGCGCTCGCGCCGTCGGCGGCGGCGTCGACCTCGTACTTGCGGGCCTTCAGGTTGATCACGAGCGCGCGCACGATCTGCGGCTCGTCGTCGACCACGAGCACCCTCACGGGCCCTCGGGAGTCTCCCGTGGCGGGAGCCATGGTGGCCTGCCTTTCTGCTGTGCCGCCGGTCATGAGACGACGTGGGCGGGTAGTTCGGGGCCGGTGGGCGCGAGGCCCGGTACGGCCGTGAGATCGAGGACCATGGTGAGTCCGCCGCCGGGGGTGTCCTCGGCGGTGAGGGTGCCGTCCATGGCGTCCACGAAGCCGCGGGCGACGGCGAGCCCGAGGCCGACGCCCGCTCCGCGCGGGGCGTCCCCGTGGCGCTGAAAGGGCTCGAAGATGCGTTCCTTGGCCTCGTCGGGGACGCCGGGGCCGCGGTCCACGACGCGTACCTGTACGCGGGCGCCGAGTGAGCTGGCCGCGACGGTGACGCGGGTGCCGTCGGGGCTGTACTTGACGGCGTTCTCGACGATGTTGGCCACCGCGCGCTCCAGCAGGCCGGGGTCGACGGCGACCATCGGCAGGGACTCGGGGATGTCCAGGACGACGCTGCCCTCGGGTACGCCTCCGAGGGCCATGGGGACGACCTCGTCGAGGTCGATCACGCGGATGAGCGGGGTGACGGTGCCGGTCTGGAGCCGCGACATGTCGAGGAGGTTGCCCACGAGGTGGTCGAGGCGGTCAGCGCCGTTCTCGATGCCTTCGAGGAGTTCGGCGTGGTCCTCGTCGGACCATTCGACGTCGTCGGAGCGGAGCGAGGTGACGGCGGCCTTGATGGCGGCGAGCGGGGTACGCAGGTCGTGGCTGACGGCGGCGAGCAGGGCCGTGCGTATCCGGTTGCCCTCGGCGAGCCTGCGGGCGTCCTCGGCCTCGCCGACGAGCCGCTGGCGGTCGAGGACGACGGCGGCCTGGGCGGCGAAGGCGGAGAGCACCCTGCGGTCCTCGGCGGGCAGCACCCGGCCGGAGAGCGCCAGCGCCATGTGGTCTCCGACGGGCATGTCGACGTCCGCCTCGTCGGGGCGGACGACGGGCCGGGGCCCGACGCTGCCCGCGCAGGTCCACGGGTCGACGTCACTGGTGCGCTCCAGCAGTGCCACGGACTCCATGGAGAACGTCTCGCGTACACGTTCCAGCAGGGCGTCCAGCGTCGTCTCCCCGCGCAGCACACTGCCGGCCAGGAAGGACAGGATCTCGGACTCGGCCCGGAGTCTGGCCGCCTGATGGGTGCGGCGGGCCGCGAGGTCGACCACGGAGGCCACGGAGACGGCCACCGCGAAGAAGATCACGATGGCGACGATGTTCCTGGGGTCCTGGACGGTGAGGGTGTGGGTCGGCGGGGTGAAGTAGAAGTTCAGCAGGAGCGAGCCCACGGCGGCCGACGCGAGGGCCGGGCGCAGTCCGCCCAGGAGCGCGGCGAGGACGGTCAGGAAGAGGAAGAGCAGGACGTCGTTGGCCAGGCCCAGGGTGTCGTCCAGGGCGGTGAGCAGCAGCGTCAGCAGGACGGGGGCGACGACGCCGGCCAGCCAGCCGGAGATTATCCGGGAGCGGCCGAGGCGGGCCCCGTGCGCGACGGGCAGTCCGCGGCCCTTCGCGACCTCTTCGTGGGTGACGATGTGGACGTCGAGGTCGGGGCCGGACTCACGGGCGACGGTGGCGCCGACGCCGGGCCCGAAGATGTACTGCCAGGCCTTGCGCCGGCTGGAGCCGAGCACGATCTGGGAGGCGTTGACGCCGCGTGCGAACTCCAGCAGCGCCGAGGGCACGTCGTCCCCGATGACGTGGTGGAAGGTGCCGCCGAGGTCTTCGACGAGCTTGCGCTGGACGGCCAGTTCCTTGGGCGACGCGGAGGTGAGGCCGTCGCTGCGGGCGATGTAGACGGCGAGGATCTCGCCGCCGGAGCCCTTGGCGGCCATGCGGGCGGCGCGGCGGATGAGGGTACGGCCCTCGGGGCCGCCGGTGAGGCCGACGGCGATGCGCTCACGGGCCTGCCAGGTGGTGCGGATGTTGTGCTCGCCGCGGTACTGCTGGAGGTACTCGTCGACCCGGTCGGCGGTCCAGAGCAGGGCGAGCTCACGCAGGGCGGTGAGGTTGCCGGGGCGGAAGTAGTGCGAGAGCGCGGCGTTGACCTTGTCGGGCTGGTAGATGTTGCCGTGCGCCATCCGGCGGCGCAGCGCCTGGGGCGACATGTCGACCAGCTCGATCTGATCCGCCCGTCGGACCATCTCGTCGGGGACGGTCTCCCGCTGCCGTACGCCGGTTATCGACTCGACGACATCGCCGAGTGACTCCAGGTGCTGGATGTTGACGGTCGAGACGACGTCGATGCCGGCCTGGAGCAGTTCCTCGACGTCCTGCCAGCGTTTGGGGTTGCGGGAGCCCGGCACATTGGTGTGGGCCAGTTCGTCCACCAGAGCGACGGCGGGGTGGCGCTCGATGACCGCGTCGACGTCCATCTCGGTGAAGACGGTGCCGCGGTGCGGCAGCTCCCGGCGGTGGACCTGTTCGAGCCCCTGGAGCATGACCTCGGTGCGTGGCCGGTTGTGGTGCTCGACGAACGCCACGACGCAATCGGTGCCGCGCTCGACGCGCCGGTGCGCCTCGGAGAGCATCGCGTACGTCTTGCCGACGCCCGGTGCCGCGCCCAGATAGATCCTCAGCTTGCCGCGTCCCATGGCCCCATTGTCTTCTCACCGGGCCGCTGCGTCCCCTCGCGGCTCTTGTCCGAAACTACAGCCAAGGATGCCGCCAAAACGGACATAAGCCGGCACCGGGGTCCGTCTTGACACGATTCTGACGGGCCTGGGCCTAGTCCGCTGGCTCGTGTTCCACAAGGTGGCCGTCGGCCAGTTCGACCACCCGGTCGGCGAGGCCGAGGAGCTGGGCGTCGTGGGTGGCCACGAGCGCGGTGACGCCCTCGCCGCGTACGACGGCGCGCAGCAGTTCCATCACCGCGAGGCCGGTCTCCGCGTCGAGCTGTCCGGTGGGCTCGTCGGCGATCAGCAGGGCCGGCCGGTTCGCGAGGGCGCGCGCGATGGCCACGCGCTGCTGCTGGCCGCCGGAGAGCTCGCCGGGCCGTTGCGCGGCGTGGTCGCCGAGGCCGACGAGGGCGAGCAGCAGTGCCACCCGCTCCTCGCGCTCGCGCGGGTCTGCCCTGCGCAGCCGCAGGGGTACGCCGACGTTCTCGGCGGCCGTGAGGACGGGGAGCAGTCCGAAGGACTGGAAGATGAAGCCGATACGGTCGCGGCGCAGGGCGAGCAGGCCGCTCTCGCCGAGCGAGGCGAGGTCGGTGCCGTCGACGACGATCCGGCCCTCGTCCGGGGAGTCGAGGCCCCCGACGAGGTTGAGCAGGGTGGTCTTGCCCGAGCCCGAGCGGCCCTTGAGCGCGACCAGCTCCCCGCGCGGCACGGTGAGGGACACCCCGCGCAGCGCGTGGACGGCCGCGGCGCCGGTGCCGTACGAACGGTGCAGACCGGTCACCCGCACCATGGGCTCCACCGTCCCGGCGGCGCCGACGGCATCGGCGGTGCTGACGCTCTCGGTCATGAGTCTTCCCCCGTACGGTTCCGGTCCCCCGGGCGTCAGTATGTGCACGCCGCACACGGCCGGGCAACGGTCCTGGCCCCCGGACACCGGTGAACAGCGGTGGGCCGCGCTCCCGTCAGGGGAGTACGGCCCACGGCACATGTCGGGGCGTCTCCGGGCGTCCCCGGAGAGGGTGACCCTCGGGTCAGCGCACCTCGGTGATCTCGGGGCCCCGCTGAAGCTGCCCCATGCCACCGGCGAAGCGGGAACCTTCCTGCTCCTCGGCCTGCTGAACGCCCTCGGCCACCATCTGCGCGTCGTCCGGCAGCTTCAGGACGATCGGGTCACGGGGCGCCATCGGGCCCTCGCCACGGACGACGACGGTGTCCCGGAAGATCTGCTCCAGCAGCCCGGCGGCGTCGGGCTGCACCGCGCCCTGCCCGGAGATCACTCCGCGCAGGAACCAGCGCGGCCCGTCGACCCCGATGAAGCGCACGAGCTGTACGCCACCGGTGCCGTCCGGCAGCTGCACCGGCACCTGGGCCCGCAGCTCCCAGCCGAGCGGCCCCTCGACCTCGTCGATGATGCCGCCCTGCTGCGTGATGCCCGAGGCGATCTCCTCGCGCACCTCGCTCCAGATGCCCTCCTTCTTGGGCGCGGCGAAGGCCTGGAGCTGGACGGCGCTGTCGCGTACGACGACGGTCGCCGCGACGATCGCGTCGCCCGCGACCTCTACACGAAGCTCCATTCCGTCGACCCCGGGCACGAAGATGCCGCCCAGGTCGACCCGGCCCTCGTCGGGCTTGGAGACCTCGGAGATGTCCCACGGCCCGTCGGGCCTGGGGGCCGGGGGAAGATTCACCCGGCGGGGCTTCTCGGCCCCTGCCTCCGTGTCATCGGCGTCGATGTCGTCGACGACCTGCTCGGCCTCGCCCGCCGTGTCATCGGCGGTACCGCTCTTCTTGCGACGTCCGAACACGTCACTGTCCTTCCCGGTCGGATACGACCGATGCGTATCGATTCCCGCCCTGTGAACCGCCCACCGCGGCATGACCTCCGGTGGACCCGAAGCCCCCCTCGGCCCGCGCCGAGCCGGGAAGCTCCGCCACCTCGTGGAAGCGCACCTTCTCGACCTGCTGGACGACCAGTTGAGCAATCCGGTCGAACCGCTCGAACCGCACCGTCCCGCGCGGATCGAGATTGACCACGATCACCTTGATCTCCCCACGGTACCCGGCATCCACCGTCCCCGGGGCATTCACCAAGGCCACTCCGCAGCGGGCGGCCAGCCCGGATCGCGGGTGCACGAAGGCGGCGTACCCCTCGGGCAGCGCGAGGGAAACCCCGGTGGGCAGCACAGCGCGTTCGCCCGGAGCGAGATCGGCGGCCTCGGTGGTCACCAGATCGACGCCGGCGTCGCCCGGGTGCGCGTACGAGGGGAGCGGCACCTCCGGGTCGGTCCGGCGGATCAGCACGTCGACGGGCTTACGGCTCATGGGTTCACCTCGAAGGCGCGGGCGCGCCTGACCTGGTCGGGATCGGCCATCGCCGCCCGGATCTCCTCCGGGCGGCCGTTGTCGATGAAGTGGTCGACCTTGACCTCGACAAAAAGGGCGTCGGCGCGCAGCGCGACGGGCCCCTCGGGGCCGCCGAGCCGGCCGGTGGCGGAGCAGAAGATCTTCCGGCCGCTGACGGCGGTGACCTCGGCGGCGAGAAAGAGCACCGTGCCGACGGGTACGGGGCGGACGAAGTCCGTCTCCAGCTTGCCGGTGACGGCGACCACGCGCAGCAGCCAGTGCAGTGCGCCGAGCGACTCGTCGAGCGCGGTGGCGAGCACCCCGCCGTGCGCGAGGCCGGGGGCGCCCTGGTGGGCGGGCCGTACCGTGAACTCGGCCGTGATCGTGACGCCCTCGCCGGCCCTGGCCCGCAGACGCAGACCGTGGGGCTGCTCGTCGCCGCAGCCGAAGCAGTGCGCGTAGTGCGAGCCGAGGAGCTCCCCCGGGGCCGGGGCGTCCGGGTGCCGTACCGGCGCCGTCGCGCCGGCCGGAGGCGTCAGGGCCGGGGACCGGGCGGCGGAGCGGGGGCGGTTTCCCCCGGAGGGCACAGTACTCACAGCCGCAGACCTTACCCGCGCGGCTACCCGCCGGTCGCACCGTGCCAAGCTTGGCTCCATGGAGCATTCAGCCGCGCCTTACGACGAACGTCTCACCGCACCCGGTTCCTGGTGGGTGATCACCGCGCTCGTCGCTCTGTCGGGCGGTCTCATCGTGCTGCCGCTGGGCACGGTGCCGATGCTGGCGGCGGTGGTCGTGGCGGGGCTGCTGGCGGCTCTGGCGGTCAGCTCGTACGGCTCCGCGCGCGTGCGTGTGGTGGCCGGCTCACTCGTCGTGGGCGATGCCCGGATCCCGGTGACGGCCCTCGGCGAGGCGGAGGTGCTGGCCGGTGAGGAGGCGCGCGCCTGGCGGATGCACAAGGCCGATCCGCGCGCCTTCATGCTGCTGCGCAGCTACATCCCGACGGCGCTGCGGGTGGAGGTCACGGACCCGGCCGACCCGACACCGTACGTCTATGTGTCGACCCGGAGGCCGAGGGCGCTGGCGGCGGCGCTGGACGCCGTACGCAAGGGTGAGGGCGAATCGCGGGACACGGCCCACACGTCTTAGCGGCCGAGTTCCCTGGGGAGCTCAGGGGGCAGCACCTCGGGCTGCTCAAGAGGCGGCAGCGCGGGCAGGACGTCCCAGGAGACCTGGCGGGCGCGCAGGTCCTTGCGGATGCGCTCGGCGACCTTCTGGGTGTCACGCCGGTTCATCATCGCGCCGACGGCCGCCCCGATCATGAACGGCACCAGGTTCGGCAGGCTGCGGATCGTGCGCTTCATGATCTGCTGGCGCAGTTCGCGCCGCATCCGGCCGGAGAGTGCCGAGTTGAGCGTCGCGGGTTTCGTTATGTCGACGCCGCGCTCCTCGGTCCACGCGGTCAGATACGCGGTGCTGCGCTGCTTGAGATTGCCGGGCGGACGCAGGCCGTAGACCTCGTGCAGCTCGGCGATGAGTTTGAGTTCGATCGCGGCGACGGCCGTGATCTCCGCGGCCAGTTCGGCCGGCATCGCGGGCGGTACGGGCATCATCGCGGCCGCACCGATCCCGGCGCCGACCGTGGAGCTGCTGTTCGCCGCGCCCGCGACGAGTTTGTCGGCGAGCTCTTCGGGCCCGAGGCCCGGGAACTGCCTGCGGAGCGTGGCCAGATCACGGACGGGAACGCGCGGGGCGTTGTCGATGATCCGGTCGGCGAGGTGCGCGAGCCCGGCCCTGGCGCTCGCGCCGCCTTTCTGTATGCCCCGTCTTACCTTGCCCAGGCGGCGGACCCCGGTCACGGGCCCTTCGTGGTCGCCCCGGGCGGCTGCGAGCGAGGCCTGGAGGCCTCGCCCGTCGTCGCCGGATACGCCGGGCTGAGGCAGGAGAGCGGAGTGCTCGGCAGGCCTGGTGCCTTCTGCCGGGCCCGAGCCGCTCCGGTACGCCTCCGGTGCGTCCGCGCGCCGGAAACGCCGTTTCCTGGACGGTGTGTCACCTGCCACGACCGACCGCTCCTCAGTCGCAGTCGCGGCAGATCGGCTGACCGTTCTTCTCCCGGGACAGCTGGCTGCGGTGGTGGACGAGGAAGCAGCTCATGCAGGTGAACTCGTCGGCCTGCCTGGGCAGTACACGAACCGACAGCTCCTCGTTGGAGAGGTCGGCCCCGGGCAGTTCCAGTCCCTCGGCCTGCTCGAACTCGTCCACGTCGACCGCGGACGTCGACTTGTCGTTCCGACGGGCCTTCAGTTCCTCAAGGCTGTCGGAATCGACGTCGTCATCGGTCTTGCGTGGGGTGTCGTAATCCGTTGCCATGTCGCTTCTCCCCCTCTGGGTTTCATCGGTGTCTCAGCGCACGTAACGCGTGAGAGGCCGGACTTGTGCCCGACCTGAGGCGGAGATTTTGCCTCACATCAAGGTCTGTTACTCAATCGACACCCAACCGGACTCTTCCCGAGTGATCGGCGTTGGGTGCGAACCGGACCGTACACGGTCCGAATGTCGTACTTCACGGGCGCCACCCCGTGTACTTCCCGTGATCCCGACCCCTGGAAACCCGGATTTTCCCGGCTTTCCGTCAGGGGCTTGATCACAGAGAGTGCGAGGCTTGAATTCGCCCCTGTGATCGATCACACACGGACCAACCGGGAACGCTTCCCGAAAATTCCGCGCAAAGCGAACTTCGCTCCGATCAGGAGCGAAAGTTCAGACCGGCAGAGTGACACGCATCACGAGCCCGCCTCCCTCGCGGGGCTCCGCGATGATACGGCCCCCGTGGGCCCGCGCGACCGAGCGGGCGATCGACAGGCCGAGACCCACGCCCTTGTCGCTGCCCGTCCGCTCCGTACGGAGGCGCCGGAACGGCTCGAAGATGTTGTCGATCTCGTACGCGGGAACGACCGGTCCCGTGTTCGACACCAGCAGCACCGCCTGACCGTGCTCCACGGTGGTCGTGACCTCGACCCAGCCCGCCTCCCGCACGTTGTAGCGGACGGCGTTCTGTACGAGGTTGAGCGCGATCCGCTCCAGCAGGACGCCGTTGCCCTGGACGACCGCCGGTGACCGCTCGCCGCGGATCTCGACGCCCTTCGCCTCGGCCTCGGCGCGCGTCTGGTCGACCGCGCGGGTGGCGACCTCGGCGAGATCGACGGGCTTGCGCTCGATGAGCTGGTTGTCACTGCGGGCGAGCAGCAGCAGGCCCTCCACCAGCTGCTCGCTGCGTTCGTTGGTGGCCAGCAGCGTCCTGCCGAGCTGCTGGAGCTCCACGGGCGCCGCCGGGTCGGAGAGCTGGACCTCCAGCAGCGTGCGGTTGATCGCCAGGGGCGTACGCAGTTCGTGGGAGGCGTTCGCGACGAAGCGCTGCTGCGCGGTGAAGGCCCGCTCCAGGCGCTCCAGCATCTCGTCGAAGGTGTCGGCCAGCTCCTTCAGCTCGTCGTCCGGGCCGTCGAGCTCGATCCTGCGGGCCAGGTCGCTGCCGACCACGCGGCGGGCGGTGCGGGTGATCCGGCCAAGGGGCGACAGGACGCGGCCGGCCATCGCGTAACCGAACGCGAAGGCGATGATGGAGAGCCCCGTCAGGGCGAACAGCGAGCGGGTGAGCAGATCGTCGAGAGCCTGCTGGCGCTGCGCCGCCATGCACGCCTTGAGTGAGTTGTTCAGCTGGTCGTTGTCGGCCGCCTGGTTGAGACTGGGACAGGTGGGGCTCGTCAGCTGGACATTGACGCCGGTCACCTTCAGGGTCAGCTCGCTGCCCTCGTTGATGGCCTGCGCCGCCAGCAGATAGATGATCGAGAGCAGCAGGATCCCGGCGATCAGGAACATCCCGCCGTACAGCAGCGTCAGACGTATCCGGATCGTCGGCCGGACCCAGGGCAGCTGGTCCTGCCTCCTCGGGTCCCAGGTCGGCTTCGGGGGCACCGTGGGCGGCGCCGGGGTGGTTGCCACGGGCATCAGATCCGGTAACCGGAGCCGGGCACGGTGACGATCACGGGCGGCTCGCCGAGCTTGCGGCGCAGCGTCATGACCGTGACGCGCACGACATTGGTGAACGGGTCGGTGTTCTCGTCCCAGGCCTTCTCCAGCAGCTGCTCGGCGGAGACCACCGCGCCCTCGCTGCGCATCAGCACTTCGAGGACGGCGAACTCCTTCGGCGCGAGCTGGATCTCCTTGCCGTCCCGGAAGACCTCGCGGCGGTTCGGGTCGAGCTTGATCCCCGACCGCTCCAGGACGGGCGGCAGCGGGACGGTCGTACGGCGGCCGAGCGCCCGTACGCGGGCCGTCAGCTCGGTGAAGGCGAACGGCTTGGGGAGGTAGTCGTCGGCGCCCAGCTCAAGGCCCTCGACCCGGTCGCTGACGTCGCCGGACGCCGTGAGCATGAGCACCCGCGTGGGCATGCCCAGCTCGACGATCTTGCGGCAGACGTCGTCGCCGTGGATCAGGGGGAGGTCGCGGTCGAGCACGACGACGTCGTAGTCGTTGACACCGATCCGCTCCAGGGCCGCGGCGCCGTCGTACACGACGTCGACGGCCATGGCCTCCCGGCGCAGCCCGGTGGCCACCGCATCGGCGAGCAGCTGCTCGTCCTCGACGACGAGTACGCGCACGTCGCTGTCCTTCCTCAAGGGCCCACCGCCGGAGAACCGGGGAACCGGGCAGGTCGTAGCACTGGCTGTGCGGGCCCATCCTGCCCGCTACGTGCATAAACCGGCGGTAAGACAATGCCGACCGCTCGGCATACGGAAGGAATACGCAAGATTCTTGAATGTGGGGAGGTTTCTGGTGGAGTCGCCCTGGGGATGACGAGTGCACACCCGAGATCACGCCCTTCACGTGGCATGCCACTACCCGCTCTGTCCCCCAGAGGGAGTGGTGCGTGATCGACAGCCGTCGGCACTTCCAGGTGCCACTTGACCACGACGCCGGCACACCCCCGTGCCATCGACCCACGCCGAGGGGGCGCAATGGACGCATTTACCGCAGGTCTTCTGCAGCGTATAAGGGCCACGGAATCCGATCTCACACGGGCTCGTGAGACGGGCGACGACTTCCTCGCGGAGGTCGAGCAGGAAGAGCTTGAGGACCTGCACCGCCTCGCCGCGGAGCACGGCGTTCAGTTCGGCGCCGCGAACGTGTGACCCGTACGGGAAGGACCCCGGCGCCATGGGACGGTGCCGGGGTCCTTTCCTGTCCGGGGCCGGCGGGACGGTCTGCCGGGGCCGCGGCGGGCGGTCAGTCGTGCCAGGCGCCGTACTCCTCCAGCAGCGCCTGGAGCGGTTCGAAGACGCCGGGGACGGCCGCCACCGTGAGGTCGCCGTCGGCCGGGGCGCCGGGCCGGCCGCCGGTGAGCGCGCCCGCCTCGCGTGCGACGAGGTCGCCGGCCGCGAGGTCCCAGGGGTGCAGCCCGCGCTCGTAGTAGCCGTCGAGCCGGCCCGCGGCGAGATCGCAGAGGTCGACGGCCGCGGAGCCGCCGCGCCGGATGTCGCGCAGCTGGGGGATCAGCCGGGTCGCGACGGCCGCTTGGTGGGTGCGGACGGCGGTGACGTAGTTGAAGCCCGTCGAGACCAGCGCCTGGTCGAGCGGCGGCGCCGGACGGCAGGCCACCGGACGGTCGTTGAGGAACGCGCCGCCGCCGAGCACGGCCCGGAAGGTCTCGCGGCGCATCGGGGCCTCGACGACGCCGACGAGGGTCTCACCGTCCCGTTCGGCGGCGATGGAGACGGCCCAGGTCGGCAGTCCGTACAGGTAGTTGACCGTGCCGTCGAGCGGGTCGATCACCCAGCGGATGCCGCTGCTGCCGGGCGAACTCGCGCCCTCCTCACCGAGGAACCCGTCGTCGGGCCGCCTCTCGGCCAGGAAGCCGGTGATCAGTTTCTCGGCGGCGATGTCCATCTCGGTGACCACGTCGATCGGGCTGGACTTCGTCGCGGCCACGCCCAGGTCGGCGGGGCGGCCGTCGCGCAAGAGCGCCCCGGCCCGGCGAGCGGCCTCCAGGGCGAGGGAGAGCAGTTCTTGGCTGAGGGGGTCGGTCACGGGCAGGTCACTCCTCGGGAGGGCACCGGGCGATGCGACGGGCGTCGGGTGGGAGGGCGTCAGGCGTACGGGCTGTCGGCGCCCGCGGCGGCCGGGCGGGGCGTCCTCGCGGGGCAGCAGCCGACCGGGCAGACGTCGTGGCTCGGACCGAGCGCCCCGAGCGCGCACCGCTCCGCCGCGAGCCCCCGCTCGGTCGCCGCGCGCTCCAGGAGCAGATCGCGTACGGCGCCGACGAACCGCTCGTCGGCCCCCACCGTGGCCGAACGCCGGACGGGCAGGCCCAGTTCGGCCGCCTTGGCCGTGGCCTCGGTGTCGAGGTCGTACAGCACCTCCATATGGTCCGAGACGAACCCGATGGGCGCCATGACGACCGCCGTGGCCCCCTCGGCGCGCACGGCCTCCAGGTGGTCGCAGATGTCGGGCTCCAGCCACGGGATGTGCGGCGCCCCGCTGCGCGACTGGTAGACGAGCTGCCAGGGGTGCTCGACGCCGGTCTCCTCGCGCACCGTGTCGGCGATCAGCCGCGCCACGTCGAGATGCTGGGCGACGTACGCGCCGCCGTCGCCGTGGTCGTCGACCGGGCCCGAGGTGTCGGCGGCGGCCACCGGGACGGAGTGGGTCGTGAAGGCGATACGCGCCCCCGCGCGGACGTCCTCGGGCAGGTCGGCGAGGGAGGCGAGCACGCTCTCTGCCATGGGCCGTACGAAGCCGGGGTGGTTGAAGTAGTGCCGCAGCTTGTCGACACGGGGCGGCTCCAGGCCCTCATCGACAAGCGTCGCGAGCGCGTCGGCGAGGTTCTCGCGGTACTGGCGGCAGCCGGAGTACGAGGCGTAGGCGCTGGTGGCGAGGACGGCGACACGGCGTCTGCCGTCCCTGGTCATCTCCCGCAGGGTGTCCGTCAGATAGGGCGCCCAGTTGCGGTTGCCCCAGTAGACGGGCAGGTCAAGACCGTGCTCGGCGAAGTCCTTGCGCAGGGCCTGGAGCAGGTCGCGGTTGTGTCCGTTGATCGGGCTGACGCCGCCGAACAGGAAGTAGTGCCGACCGACTTCTTTGAGCCGTTCCTTCGGGATGCCCCGGCCCCGCGTCACGTTCTCCAGGAACGGGACCACATCGTCCGGACCCTCCGGGCCGCCGAAGGACAGCAGGAGAAGGGCGTCGTAGGGGGAAGTCGCACGCTGTTCGGGCATGCCTCGATCCTGCCATCCGCCACTGACGGCCCGTGAACCGCGGCACGCTCACGGGCCGCCGGACCGTAAGCTGTCTGCGCCTGTTCATTCCTTACCGCCAGTGCCCCGCGGCCGTACCGCCGTCACTCGCGACAGCGCCCACCGGAGCGACACGTGGCCAGTTCTTACCGCGCGATATTCGCCGCGCCCGGAACCAGGAGCTTCAGCGCCGCCGGTCTGGTCGGCCGGATGCCGCTGTCCATGATGGGCATCGGCATCGTGACGATGATCTCCCAGCTCACCGGGCGTTACGGGCTGGCGGGCGCGCTGGCGGCGACGCTGGCGATGTCCGCAGCCGGGATCGGTCCGCAGATCTCCCGGCTCGTGGACAGGCACGGCCAGCGGCGGGTCCTGCGGCCCGCCGCGCTGACCGCCTTGACGGCCGTCACCGGGCTGCTCGTGTGCGCCCAGCGGTCGGCCCCGGAGTGGACGCTCTTCGTCTTCGCGGCGGGCGCCGGCTGTGTGCCGAGCGTGGGGTCGATGGTCCGGGCGCGGTGGGCGGAGCTCTACCGGGGGTCGCCGCGCGAACTGCACGCCGCGTACTCCTGGGAGTCGATCGTCGACGAGCTGTGCTTCATCTTCGGCCCGATCATCGCGATCGGTCTGTCCACGGCCTGGTTCCCTCAGGCGGGGCCGATGCTGGCCGCGCTCTTCCTGGTGGCCGGTGTCTTCTGGCTGACGGCCCAGCGGGCCACCGAGCCCGTGCCGCACCCGCGTGAGCACCACACCGGGGGCACCGCGCTGCGCTCCCCCGGCCTGCGGGTCCTGGTGGTGACGTTCGTGGCGACGGGCGCGATCTTCGGCGCCGTCGACGTGGTGACCGTCGCGTTCGCGGAGGAGCGGGGCGACAAGACGGCGGCGAGCCTGGTGCTCGCGGTGTACGCGCTCGGTTCCTGCCTCGCCGGCGTCGTCTTCGGGCTGCTGGCTCCGCGCGGCAGCGCGTCCAAGAGGTGGCTGGTGGGAGTCTGTGCGATGGCCGTGAGTATGATCCCCCTCCAACTGGCCGGGAATCTGCCGATCCTGGCCGTGGCACTCTTCGTCGCCGGCCTCTCGGTCGCACCCACGATGGTGACGACCATGGCCCTCGTCGAAACGCACGTACCTCGTACCAAGCTCACCGAGGGCATGACCTGGGTCAGTACCGGTCTCGCCGTCGGGGTGGCGCTCGGTTCCTCCGCCGGGGGATGGGTCGTCGACGCCTCCGGGGCGCGGGCGGGGTTCGCTGTGGCCGTCGTGGCGGGAGTGGCCGCGGCCCTGGTCGCGCTGATGGGCCACCGCCGGCTGCGGGAGCGGCCAACGGATCGGGAGGGGCACGGGGCTGATGACCAACACCGGTACGGGCGGGGCGACGACGAGGTTCCCGGCGCACACCTGGCGTAACTGGGCGGGGAACGTGAGCGCGCGTCCCTCCCGCGTGTTCTCCCCCGCCTCTGTGGAGGAGCTGGCCGACGCGGTCCGTACGGCCGCCGCGGACGGGCTCCGGGTCAAGGCGGTCGGCACGGGCCATTCGTTCACCTCGGCGGCGGCCACCGACGGGTTGCAGGTACGGCCCGAACTGCTCACCGGCATACGTGAGATCGACCGGACGGCCGGCACCGTCACCGTGGCGGCGGGCACCCCGCTGAAGCGACTGAACGAGGCGCTGGCCAGGGAGGGCCTGTCGCTCACGAACATGGGCGACATCATGGATCAGACCGTCGCCGGCGCGACGTCCACGGGCACGCACGGCACCGGGCGCGACTCGGCCTCGATCGCCGCGCAGATCCGGGCCCTGGAACTCGTCACGGCCGACGGCTCGGTCCTCACCTGCTCCCCGGTGGAGAACTCGGAGATCTTCGCCGCCGCCCGGGTCGGACTGGGCGCACTCGGTATCGTCACGGCGATCACCTTCGGCGTGGAGCCGGTCTTCCTGCTGACCGCGCGCGAGGAGCCGATGTCCTTCGACCGGGTGACGGCGGACTTCGACGGGCTCGTCGCCGAGAACGAGCACTTCGAGTTCTACTGGTTCCCGCACACCGGCAACTGCAACACCAAGCGCAACAACCGCAGCGCGGGCCCGGCGGCCCCGGCCGGCGCGGTCAGCGGCTGGATCGAGGACGAACTCCTCTCCAACGGGCTGTTCCAGGTGGCCTGTTCGGTCGGGCGCGCGGTGCCAGGGGTCATCCCCTCGATCGCCAGAATCTCCAGCCGCGCCCTCTCGGCCCGTACGTACACGGACATTCCTTACAAGGTCTTCACGACCCCGCGCCGGGTGCGCTTCGTGGAGATGGAGTACGCCCTGCCGCGCGAGGTGGCGGTCGACGCGCTGCGCGAGGTCAAGGCCATGATCGAGCGTTCGCCACTTCGGGTGAGTTTCCCGGTCGAGGTGCGGACCGCGCCCGCCGACGACATCCCGCTGTCGACGGCGTCCGGCCGGGAGACGGCGTACATCGCGGTGCATCTGTACCGGGGCACGCCCTACCGCTCGTACTTCACCGCGGTGGAGCGGATCATGACCGCGCACGGCGGCCGGCCGCACTGGGGCAAGGTGCACACGCGGGACGCGGCGTATCTGGCCGGGGTCTATCCGCGCTTCGAGGAGTTCACGGCCGTACGCGACCGGCTGGACCCGGAGCGGCTGTTCGGCAATCCGTATCTGCGGCGGGTCATCGGCGGATAGCGCCGTCCGGTCTCAGCCGGACGGAACGGGCGCCGGCGCGGTGGCGGGCGGGGGCGGGACGGGGTCGCCCCCGGGGTCACCCGATCCGGTGTCCGGCTGTGATCCGGTGTCCGGCTGGGAGGTGCCGGGCGACGGGGCGGTCGAAGGGCCGCCGGGCTCCTGGGCGTTGGGGGTGTCCGGGCTCTGCTCGTCGCCCGGTGCGGAGGGGGTCGGGGCCGGGGCCGGAGTGCCGCCGGGGTCGGTGCCCGGGTCCGTACCGTCGTCGGAGGGGGCCGTTCCGTCCTTCGGCTCGGCCGGCTCGTCGGGTGAGGAGTCCCGGCCGGTGTCCCCGCCGCGTACGACGGAGCTGAAGGTCGTTCCCTTGCCGCCGCTCAGCTCCTGGCCGGCGGCCAACTCGTAGCCGGTGATGGCGACCATCGCGACGGCGAAGACGACGACGGCCGCGACGGCGGGCCGCTTCCACCCGCGTACCCGCGTGCCGTACGTGGTGGCTCCCCCGAACTCGCCCCGCGCGGGCGGCGACCCGGTGTCGTACACCTGGCGCGCCTTCGGCTTCACCTGGACCGAGACCTCGCGTATCTGGTCACCAGTGCGCCGGAACAGATGCTGGAAGAGCGGGCCGCCGCTGGTCGCGATCACGCTGACCACACCGGCGCCGATGATCGTGCCGTACACCCCGAGCTTGGAGGCGAACACGGCCGCCGCGACGGCGGCGAGCGCACTGCCCGCGACCTGCGGCACGCTCAGTTCGAGCCGTGGCGACGCGGTCCCCTCGCCGGTCCGGGTGCCCGGCTTCTGACTCTCATCCATCTCCGACCTCTGCTCGACCATCTGTGCCACCGTGCACCAAGAAGGAGCTTTTGAGCGAATCCGATGGTTCCGCTTGAGGAAATTATGTGAATTGGGACACTCGTACGGGATACGGACACCCCCTCAACTCCCATATCTCCGGAGAACTTCGGTGGCGTGGCAGTCCACCCCGATGGTCCGAATGGAGTACTGTGACGAGCCCTGGGGCCGGACTCCCTCACAGGCGTCCGGGTCTACGGGAGGGGGCCGAAGTGGCACTCGATCCGGCGGCGCGATGGCACCACACGGGCGCCTGCGACACAGCGTGACCAGGTCTGTCACTCTGCGTCGCAAATGGGCAACCGTGTCACGACGGCGTTCCAGGGCCCATGCCCGACACGCCGAACAACTCGGCAAGGTTGTGGCAGGCTGCACCCGGGCAAGTCACACTCGACCAGCGGAAGCAGCGACGCACGTGACGTCGGCAGGCACCACCCGGGAGGTCCCCATGCCCGAACTGCGTGTCGTGGCCGTCTCCAACGACGGCACACGACTGGTGCTCAAGGCTGCCGACAGCACGGAGTACACGCTCCCCATCGACGAGCGGCTGCGCGCGGCCGTACGGAACGACCGTGCCCGCCTCGGCCAGATCGAGATCGAGGTGGAGAGCCACCTCAGGCCCCGTGACATCCAGGCGCGTATACGGTCCGGAGCCTCCGCCGAGGAGGTCGCCCAGATGGCCGGGATCCCGGTCGACCGGGTCCGGCGCTTCGAGGGCCCCGTGCTGGCCGAGCGCGCCTTCATGGCCGAGCGCGCCCGGAAGACGGCGGTACGCCGCCCCGGCGAGAACACCGGTCCCCAGCTGGGCGAGGCGGTGCACGAGCGGCTGCTCATGCGCGGCGCCGAGAAGGAGACCGCGCAGTGGGACTCGTGGCGCCGCGACGACGGCACCTGGGAAGTCCTGCTGGTCTACCGGGTCGCGGGCGAGACGCACACGGCGAGCTGGACGTACGACCCGCCCCGGCGGCTCGTCCAGGCCGTCGACGACGAGGCGCGCTCGCTGATCGGGGAGACGGACGACTCGCTCGCCGTCGCCACGAAGGAGCCGAGCTTTCCGTTCGTACCGCGCATCGCGCGGCTGCCGAGGGATCGCGAACGGCCCCTCGACCGCGCGCTGGAACGGCAGACGGAGCGGCCGACGGCGGACCCGGACGAGGACACCAGCGAGCGCGACACCCTGACCAGCCTGCTGGAGGCGGTGCCGAGCTTCCGTGGCGACATGGTGGTCCCGGAGCGGCCCTCCCAGCCCGAGCCGCCGGCGATCGAGCCCGGTCAGGCGCCCGATGAGGAGGAGCCGGTGGCACCGGCCGCCTCGGCGGGCGCGGGATCGGCGTACGCGGATGTACTGATGCCGCGTTCGGTGGCGGGGCACCGCGACCGGCTGACCGGTACGACCGACCGTCAGGCGGAGGCCGACGGCGTACGGCCCAACCGCCGTGCCGCTGTGCCCAGCTGGGACGAGATCGTGTTCGGCACCCGCCGCAAGAAGCAGGACTGAGCGGGACAGATCGGCTGTGGGCCGGGGCCGTACGCGAAACGGGCGTACGGCCCCGGTCCATGACGTCAGCCGGTCCCCGTCACTGAGGGTCAGGACCTGTCGCCACCGGGCGCTCGGGGTCCGCCGTCCACTCCGACCAGGATCCCGCGTACAGCGCCGCCGGGATGCCCGCGATCTCCAGGGCCACCAACTCGTGCGCCGCCGATACCCCGGAGCCGCAGTAGACCCCGACCTCGGGGCCGGTGCCGTCGCCCTTCGCGCCCAGCGCCCTGAACCGGCCGGCGAGTTCGTCGGCGGGGAGGAAGCGGCCGTCCGGGCCGACGTTCTCGGCGGTCGGCGCCGAGACGGCGCCCGGAATGTGCCCGCCGACGCGGTCCAGCGGTTCCACGTCGCCCCGGTAGCGCTCGGCCGCCCGCGCGTCCAGCAGCAGACCGTCGCGGGCCAGCGCGGCGGCGCCGTCCGCGTCGAGCAGCGGGAGCGAATCGGGTACGGGGCTGAAGTCGCCCTCGCCGGGGGTCGGGATCTCGGTCGTCAACGGGCCGTCCCAGCCCGCGAGTCCGCCGTCCAGCACCCGTACGTCCTGGTGACCGGTCCAGCGCAGCATCCACCAGGCGCGGGCCGCGGCCCACCCCTGGCCTCCGTCGTAGACGACGACCGGTGTGCCGGCCGAGACGCCCGCGCGGCGCATCACCGCGCCGAACGCCGCCACGTCGGGCAGCGGATGGCGGCCCCCGGCGCCGGGCGGGCCGGACAACTCCGCTTCGAGGTCCACGAATACGGCGCCCGGCAGATGGCCGGCGTCGTACTCCGGGCGGCCGGGAGGGGCGCCGGGCACGTAGCGGACGTCGAGCAGGGCGGGCGGGCGGGGTCCTGCGATCTCGTCGGCGAGTGCGGACGCGGAGATGATGACTGTCATGGGCGCCATCCTCGCCTACCGGCAAGGGCGTTCGGCCTCGACCCGGTCGGTGAGGGCCCGACAACGTCGCGTCAATACCAAAACGGTCAACCTCATGCTGGATCGCGCCAAAAGCGGCGCGGCCGGGGCGCGGCTCCCGGCGAGAAATGGAACGATCTGTTCGGGCCCCCCACCGCGCAGTCCGGGGCGTGCGCCCCCTCCCCCGCCTGCCCGTCCCGATCGGGGCGGTCCGCGAATGATTCGAGAAGAGAGCGACGATGACCGAGGAAACGATCCGGCACACGCCCGGCACGCCTTGCTGGGTGAGTCTGATGGTGCACGGCCTCGGTGCGACGCAGGATTTCTACGGGGAGTTGTTCGGCTGGAAGTTCGTCCAGGCGCCGGGGTCCGAGCAGTTGGGCCCGTACGTGCGGGGCGTTCTCGACGGCAAGGTGGTCGCCGGGATCGGTCAACTGGCGCCGGAGAGGCGGCTGCCGCTCTCGTGGACGCCGTATCTCGCGACGGACGACGCCGACGCGACAGCCGAGGCGATCAGGTGCTGCGGCGGCACCGTCGGGGTGGGGCCGCTGGAGGCGGGCGGGGACGGGCGCCTCGCCCTGGTGTCGGATCCGGCCGGCGCGGTCTTCGGCATCTGGCAGGCGCAGGCGCACACGGGTACCGCCGTGGCGGGGGCGCACGGGACGCCGGTCCGCAACGAGCTGCTGATCCGCGAGACCTCGTGGGTGAGCGCGTTCTACCGGTCGGTCTTCGGCTACGACGTGGAGCGGGCCGGCGGGAACGGGGACGACACGCTGACCCTGCGCCTGGACGGGCACGCGGTGGCGGCGCTGCACGGGGTGGGCGAGGGCCGCCGCCCCGTACGCGGCGCGCACTGGATGACGTACTTCGAGGTGGACGACACGGACGCCGCGGCGCTGCTGGTCTCCGAGTTGGGCGGCCATGTGATCGACCCGCCGTGGGAAACACCGGCGGGGCGGGTCGCGACGGTGGCGGATCCGGAGGGCGCGGTCTTCAGCGTGGTGCGGTCGGCGGCGCGCTGAGTCGGGGGCGGACAGGACCCAGGGCTAGGGACCTACGGCGCTGGGGAGTTCCACGCTCCGCATCGCCGTACTGAACTCCCGGGACGTGGACCGGCCGGCGAACAGGTTGCCCACCTCGGTGCGCATGGGATCGCGCCAGGCCGGGTGCACGGCTCGCTCCCAGCTGAGGGTGTACTCGGGGGCTTTCCGTACCAGGTCGTACTGGAACCGGGCGAAGTCGGGGTACGGCGCGTGGCCGAGCGACTTCGCCGCGGCCGTCGTGGCGGGCACCTCGCCTGCCCGCAGCAGGGCCTTGCTGTGCGCCGTACCGGTGAACTCCTTGAGGAGGGCGACGGCGGCGAGCCGGTTCTCGGCGCGCTCGCTCATCGTCAGATAGCCGGCCGGGGTGCCCAGCAGGCTCTTCGGCTTCCCCTTGCCGTCCTCGACCACGGGGAACGGCACCCACCCCAGACTCCTGTCCGTGAACGCGGGGTACTTCCTTGCGAGTTCCGCGTGCTGCCCGGACTCCGCCAGGAGCAGACCGGCCCGGCCCCTGGCGAGAAGGGCGGCGGCCTCGCTGTCGGCGCCCGCCGCGCCGCCGTCGGCGCCGAACGTACCGCTGTCGAGCAGGGAGATGATCTCCTCTGCCGCGCGCAGGACGGCGCGGTCGGTCCACGCGCCGCTGTCCCCGGACCGGATGCGGTCGGCGACCTCGGGGCCGCCGATGCGCTCCACGAGGTACTCCAGCCATCTCGCAGCGGCGGCGGGGTCGGCCCCGGCCAGCGCGACGGGTATGACATCCGCGGTACGCAGCCGGGCTGCGGCCTTCTTCAGATCCGCCCAGGTGGCGGGCGGCCTGAGGCCGAGATCCGCGAACAGGGCACGGTGGTAGAACAGCACAACGGGCCGGGTGCCACGGACGGGGATGCCGAAGGGGCGCTGGTTGACGGCACAGCCGTTCAGAGCGCCGGGCAGCAGCCCCTCGCCGAACTCGGGATAGTCCTGGGTAAGGTTGTAGAGGTCGACCAGCCGGTGTTCCTCGGCGGAGACCCGGATGGCTCCGGCGCTCCAGGTGAAGAGAAGGTCCGGGCCACGGCCGCCGTCCAGTGCCGTCTCCAGCACGCGGGCGTACGACGACGAGGGGACGGCACGGAGTTCGGCCGTCGTCTCCGCTCCGGCTTCGCCGGGCGACTTGTTGAAGCGGCGGACCGTCGCCGCGTGGATCCCGGTGGCGCCGTCCTCGGGTACGAGGGCGACGAGCGGCGCGTCGGCGGCGGTGTCACTGTCGCTGTCGGTATCCGAGTCACACCCGGCCGCGCCGGCGGCAAGCACGGTGGAGGCTCCGGCGCCGAGGAAACGCCGTCTGCTCATGGACACGAGGGAGTGATCCCTTTCGTCAACCGCGGTGCGGTGGCCGCGGTGTTCGGGGCGGGAGCCGGAGCGGCCCGGCGCATGGTGGGCGCCGGGCCACCGCGGCTCCTGTCGGTCGCGGGACGTTGAAAACAGGTCCTAGCAGCCGTGCCACTGCCGCGAGCCGGTCATGCCCACATGAGTGTGGTCGTTGTGACCCGGGAAGCCCTGGCCGAGGATCTCCCTGAAGCCGGAACTCTTGGCCCCGTTGTGGAGCTGGCAGCGCCGGGCCTGGGTCCCCGGCATGTCCGCCGCGTCCCCGTAGGTGTGCCGGCTGCCCTGGACACCGCCCACGGCCGCGTTGCAGCTGTTCGAACGGAAACCGCTGGAGATCTGGATCGCGCCGCCGCCGGTCTTCGCGCGCAGCGCCTCCAGCTTCCACATGCTCTTGCGCGCGTTGGCCTTGGCGGCGGTCGCCGAAACCGCGCCGCCCGACCAGTTGGAGTTGCACTTGTTCCACTCGGCGTACGAGAAATGGATGGGCGTACAGTCCGAGTCCTGCAACGAGTAGATCTTGTCGACCGTCTGGCTGCCGGCGATCCCGTCGGCCTGAAGGCCGTACTGCTTCTGGAACTTACGGACCGCTTCCTTGGTGCGCCCGCCGTAGATCCCGTCGGTGGAGAGCACTTCGCCACTGTCCACGAACCCGGCGACACGGATCTGCAGACGCTCCACCGAGGTGCCCTGGCTGCCCTGCTGCAAGGGCAGGCCGGTGATCGGCTGACCGCAGTTGGACGCGGCGTGCGCGGTACCGGCGGTGACGGTCACACCGAAAACCGCACCTGTCGAGACCATGACAAGCGCGAGTACTGCGTGCTGAGCTCTTCTGAGCATGGCGACTCCTGTGTCGTAGGGGCGATTCACACGCTGTGGAGGGACGAACCGGGCAGCCGCGCGGCCGGACTGGATACGCCCGGAAGCGACAGGAGTGCCCCTGGCAGGCCGCCCAAGGGAGGAGCGGCGGCCCGCCAGGGAGTTACGGAACGTCATACGCGCCCACCACGGCCGGTTCAGCTCCGTACGACGGGCACAGTAGCCCGGCCCGATCGGTGAGTGTGCCGGTCGTTCACCCCACAAGGAACGGCCCGGCCACCGCGGCCAGCGAGTCTGCGAAGATCAGTGGCCGAGGTGCGCCGCGGGGCCGTCGGCGATCTCGACGGGCAGTACGTCGGGGGACAGCGCGGCGGCCCTCGCCGTGGCCGCCGTCATGCGGCGGCGGTGGTGGCGCCGGCACAGGACCTCGTAGCCGATCTCGTCCTCGGACTGACGCACGTCGCCGACCACCACCTGCGCGCCCTCGACCACCATCACCCCGCCGACGGTACGGGCGTTGTGCGTGGCCCGCGCCCCGCACCAGCACAGCGCCTCGACCTGGAGGACCTCGACGCGGTCGGCGAGTTCCACCAGCCGCCGCGAGCCGGGGAAGAGCCTGGTGCGGAAGTCGGTGGTGATGCCGAAGGCGAAGACGTCCAGGTCGAGATCGTCCACGAGCCGGGCGAGCTGGTCGATCTGCTCGGGCGCGAGGAACTGCGCCTCGTCGGCGATGACGTAGTCGCAACGGCCGCCCTGCGAAAGGCGGTCGACGATGTACGCGTAGAAGTCGAAGCCCTCGGCCGCCTCAACGGCGTCGGTCACCAGGCCGAGGCGGGAGGAGAGTTTGCCCTCGCCCGCGCGGTCGTCGCGGGTGAAGATCATGCCGAGGAGGCCGCGGGCCGAGCGGTTGTGCTCGATCTGAAGAGCCAGGGTGCTCTTTCCGCAGTCCATCGTTCCGGAGAAGAACACCAGCTCGGGCATGAGGAAGTGACGGCCTTTCGGGTCTTTCGGGTAACGGGCGGCGCTACGAGCGTACTTCGAACAGGGGTACCAACTGCTCGACGGGGGTCATCGAGCCGTGCACCCCGACCATCGCGGACTCGCGCGGTTCCTGGACGGACGCGGTGATCACCACGTCGTCGTGGGCGGCGGCCACGACGTCGCCGATCCTCGCGCGCACCCGCTCCTCGACCGTCCCTGGGGGGCCGAACCAGCCGGCGGCTATGGCCTCGTCGCGGCTCGCGACCCAGAACCGGTCCCCCAGCACCTCGCGCCAGACGGTGAGGACGTCGGTCTCGGCGCCCGGGACCGCGTAGACGTGGCGGGCGCGGCCCTCGCCGCCGAGGAGGGCCACGCCGGCGCGCAGCTCCCAGTCCTCGTCGAAGTCGATGCGCGACTCTTCGTCGAAGGGGATGTCGATCATGCCATGGTCGGCGGTGATGTAGAGGGCGGCCCGTGGCGGCAGTTGCTCGGCGAGGCGCTGGGCGAGCCGGTCCACATACATCACCTGGCCGCGCCAGGCGTCGGAGTCCATGCCGAACTTGTGGCCCTTGCCGTCGACCTCGCTGTAGTACGTGTAGACCAGCGACCGGTCCCCCGCGGCCAGTTGGGCGGCTGCCAGGTCCATCCGTTCCTCGCCCGAGAGCAGGCCGTGGAAAGTGCCGCCGCTCAGGGCGATCTCGGTGAGCGGGGTGCGTTCGAAGGTCGGGGACGACACCTGCGCGGTGTGCACCCCGGCGGCGTGGGCGAGCTGGAAGAGCGTGGGATAGGGCTGCCAGACGTGCGGGTCGGTCCACGGGCGCCAGCGGAGCTGGTTCATCAGGGCGCCGGTGGCCGGGTCGCGCACGGTGTAGCCGGGCAGTCCGTGGGCACCCGGCGGTAGGCCCGTACCGACGGAGGCGAGGGACGTCGCGGTGGTGGCGGGGAAACCGACGGTGACCGGCCGGCCGGTGCCGCCGCGTGAGGTGCCCAGCAGCGACGTCAGATACGGCGCCTCGTCCGGGTGGTCCTTGATCTGCTGCCAGCCGAGGCCGTCGATCAGGAAGACGCAGTTGCGGTCGGCCGGGGTGAGTTCGGGGATGACGGCGGCCGGGGCGCCGGCGGCGGTGCCCGGTACGGGAACGCCCTGGCCCGCGAGGAGGGTGGGCAGCAGGTCGGCGAGGGAGCCGCCGCCGTACTCGGGGACGGGCGCGGTGTGCAGGGCGAGCGGCTCGGGGTCCTGCCAGGCGGGCGGCGGGGCGGCCATCAACGGCCGGTCGAGGAAGTGGCCGCGGTGGCTTCGGAGAGCGACTGGGCGAAGACGAGTGTCTGCCGTACGGTGTCGGGTCCGTCACCGGCCTCGCTGACGCGCAGGCTCAGGTCGTCGGCGGTGGAGTTGCCGGTGTAGCCGTGGTCGGCCTCGCAGTTGGGGTCGCCGCAGGCGGCGGGCTCCAGGTCGATGCGGGCGACGGCGCCCCAGCCGATGGTGAGGACGACCTCGCGGGGCAGGGTGCCTGGGGTGTACGACTCGGGGTTCGCGACGACGCGGCTGACCACCACGGACGAGATCCGGTCGAGCTTGACCGACTCGGTCGAGGTGGTGGCGTACGGCGTCGGTGAACTGGTGTCGGCCGCCTGCTCGTCGGTGTGGCTGACGATGAAGCGGTGGGCGGTCAGGACGAGGACGGTGACATGCCGGCGGACCTCGTTGGAGTCGAACGTCGTCTCCTGGTGGACAAGGAATGAGGCGATGGGTTCGCCTCCGACAGCGGCCTCCACCGCTTCGGCCACGAGAGCCGGGTAGTAGCCGCTGCGCTCGATCGCCGTGCGCAGCCCCTGGGTCGTCGTACCGGTCTTCGCCATGTGCCCCATCCTACGGGGGCGCGATGCGTGGCCAGGACCGTGCGGACCTGCTCAGTAGCTGGGCAGGCGGCGGGGGCCGAGGTCGTCGCGGGACGGGGGCGGGGCGAGGCGGACGCTCGCGCCGAGCACGGTGAGGCCGTGCGACGCGACCACCACCGGTTCGAGTGCGACGGAGACGATCTCCGGGTGGGCGTCGACGAGCCGGGACACCCGGAGCAGCAGCTCTTCGAGTGCGGCGGTGTCGACGGGCGCCGAGCCCCGCCAGCCGAAGAGGAGCGGCGCCGTCCGGATGGACCGGAGCAGTTCGGCGGCCTCACGGTCGGTGACGGGCACGAGCCGGTGGGCCAGATCGCCGAGCAGCTCGGAGGCCACTCCCGCCAGCCCGAACGAGAGCACCGCGCCCGCGGCCGGGTCGATGACCGCGCTCACGACGGTGTCCACACCGCGCGGTGCCATCGGCTGGACGACGGGCCGCAGCTCGGCGGGCTCCCCGAGCAGTTCGGTGAGTTCGCCGTACGCCGCCCGCAGCCGCGCCTCGTCGGCGAGGTCGAGCCGTACGCCGCCGAGGTCGGCCCGGTGGCGCAGATGCGGCGCGGTGGTCTTGAGCGCGACGGGGTAGCCGAGCCGGGCCGCCGCCTCAACGGCGTCGTCGGGGGTGGGCGCGGGCAGGGTGGGGCGTACGGCGATCCCGTACCGCCCGAGCAGTTCGCGGGTGTCGTCGTCGCCGAGGCACGTACCGAGCGGGTCGGTGGAGGACGCGTCGCCGAGCAGCCGGTCGATGAGCGCGGCGGCCCCGCTCTCGTCGATGTCGTCGTACTCGGGCACCTTGCCGGGTTCGGCGGCCTTCCTTCGCCACTGCCCGTAGGTGAAGGCCTGGCTGAGCGCGCGTACGGCGCGCTCGGCGGCCGGGTAGGCGGGGATCCGGCCGGGGGCGGTGTCATCGCCCGGGGCGGTCTCCCGCGCGGGGTCGTCGTCGGGGGCTGGCGGGCGCGGCCGGGTGACGGTGCCGGGCACCGGAACGGGGCGGACGGCGGGGCGGGCGGACGCGTCGTCCGCGGGCGCCGGCTCCGGGCCCGGTGCGGGCTCGGGCTCGGGCTGAGGCTCCGGTACGGGCACCGGCTCGGGCTGAGACCCGCCGCCCGGACCCGGCATCGGTCCCGGGCTGGGGGCCGTCGTGGTGGCCGCCGAGAGCGCCTTCGCCAGGCCGCCGATCTCCACATGGACCACGGCCACCGGCTTCGCCGGGGACGCCGACGCCGCCTCGCGCAGCGCCGCCGCCAGGACCTCGCCGTCGCCCGACTCCATCGCGCCGCCCTCCCCGACCCAGGGGATCGCCGTGACGACGACCGCGTCGCAGCCCGGGTCCGCCAGCGCCGAGGCCAGCGCCGTACGGAAGTCCTCCGGGCGCGCCGATGTCGTGAGGTCGAGCGGGGGCAGCGGGCGCAGGCCCTCCGTCAGGCAGGCGTCGTACGTGAGGAGGCCCAGCGACTCAGAGTTGCCGAGGATCGCCACGTGCGGTCCCCGCGGCAGAGGCTGGGACGCGAGCAGGACGCCGGCGTCCACCAGCTCCGTGACGGTGTCCACGCGGATCACCCCCGCCTGGCTGAGCAGCGCCGAGACCGTGGCGTCCGGGATCGTGCCGACCGGCACCGCGTGCCCCGGCGGCGCGCTGCCGCTGTGCCGCGCGCCCTTCGCGACGACGACGGGCTTCGCCGCCCCCGTACGCCTGGCCAGCCGTGTGAACTTCCGTGGGTTGCCGATGGATTCGAGATACAGCAGGACGACGTCGGTGTCCGGGTCGTCGTGCCAGTACTGGAGGAAGTCGTTGCCCGAGACGTCCGCGCGGTTGCCCGCCGAGATGAAGGTGGACAGGCCCGCGCCGCGCCGGACCAGCCCCGCGAGCAGGGCGATACCGATCGCGCCCGACTGGGTGAAGAGGCCGATCCGCCCCCGGTCGGGCGACTCAGGCGCGAGCGAGGCGTTGAGGCGGACGGGCGGCGAGGTGTTGATGATCCCGAACGCGTTGGGCCCGATGACCCGCATCCCGTACGAACGCGCCTGCCGCACCAGTTCGCGCTGCCGCTCCAGTCCTTCGGGCCCGCTCTCGCCGTAACCGGCGGACAGGACGACCAGTCCCTGGACGCCGTGTTCGCCGCAGTCGGCGACGACGTCGGGCACGCGTTCGGCGGGGACGGCGACGACCGCGAGGTCGACGGGCTCCTCGATCTCCGCCAGGGAGCAGACGGCCGGGACGCCGTCGATCTCGGTGAGTTCCGGGGGCAGAGCCACGTTCACCGCGTACACGCGCCCGGTGAAACCCCCGTCCAGGAGATTGCGCAGCACGGCTCGCCCGACGCCGCCCGCGGTGCGCCCGGCGCCGACGACGGCCACCGACGACGGGCCGAGGAGCCGTCGCACGGAGCGGGCCTCGGCGCGCTGCTCACGGCCGCGCTGGACGGCGAGCGACTCGGCGGTCGGTTCGAGGTCGAGGACGAGACGGACCGCGCCGTCCTCGAAGCTGCGTTTCTGGGTGAACCCGGCGTCCCGGAACACCTTGATCATCTTGCTGTTGGCGGGCAGCACCTCCGCCGCGAAGCGCCGGATACCGCGCTCGCGAGCCACGGCGGCGATGTGTTCGAGGAGCGCGGAGGCGATGCCGCGCCCCTGATGCGCGTCCTGGACGAGGAAGGCGACCTCCGCCTCGTCGGCGGGGGCCGACGCGGCCCTGCCGTCGCTGTCGACGCGGTCGTAGCGGACGGTCGCGACGAACTCGCCGTGGACGGTCACCGCGAGGCCCACCCGGTCCACGTAGTCGTGGTGGGTGAACCGGTAGACGTCCTTGTCGGAGAGCCGGGGGTAGGGCGCGAAGAAGCGGTAGTACTTCGACTCGTCGGACACCTGCTCGTAGAAGTTGACCAGCCGCTCGGCGTCGTGGGTGGTGATGGGGCGGACGCGGGCCGTGCCCCCGTCGCGCAGCACCACGTCTGCTTCCCAGTGAGCGGGGTACGCGTGCTGCGACGGCGGCGTCATGACACGAGCCTACGGCGCGCACATGGGTAGCGGCGGTTACCCGGCCGGGGCAGGCTGGGGGTGCCGCACCGGGCCGTTCCGGGGCACATGAGACACTGGTCTAGACAACAACTGTGACTTGAAGGGCAACACCATGGCTGAGCGCCGCGTCAATGTCGGCTGGGCCGAGGGCCTGCACGCCCGTCCCGCCTCCATCTTCGTCCGGGCCGCCACGGCTTCCGGCGTTCCGCTTACCATCGCCAAGGCCGACGGCAGCCCGGTCAACGCGGTGTCGATGCTCGCCGTGCTGGGGCTGGGCGCGCAGGGCGGCGACGAGATCGTCCTGTTCTCCGACGCGGACGGTGCGGAGATCGCGCTGGACCGGCTGGCGAAGCTGGTCGCCGAGGGTCTGGACGAGCTGCCCGAGACCGTCTGAAGCGCGAGCGCACGTTCCTGGCACGTATGGCGAAGGCCCCGGCAGGATGCCGGGGCCTTCGTCGCGTGGTGACTAGACGTTCACGCCGTGGGAGCGCAGATACGCGACCGGGTCGATGTCGGAGCCGTACTCCGCGGTCGTCCGCGCCTCGAAGTGCAGGTGCGGGCCGCTGGAGTTGCCGGTCGAGCCGGAGAGGGCGATCTGCTGCCCCGGGGCGACGCTCTGGCCGATGGAGACGCCTATGGACGAGAGGTGTCCGTACTGGGTGTACGTGCCGTCGTTCATACGGATGACGATGTTGTTCCCGTACGCGCCGCCCCAGCCGGCCTCGACGACGGTGCCCGCGCCGACGGCCACGACCGAAGTGCCGGACGCGGCACGGAAGTCGACGCCGGAGTGGCTGCCGGAGGACCAGAGCGCGCCGCCGGTCCTGTAGCCGGTGGTGAGCGAGGAGCCGGCGACCGGGAGCCGGTAGGAGTTGAGGCGCTCGCGCTCGGCGGCCCGTGCCGCGCGCTCCTTGGCGGCGCGGAGTTCCTTGGCGCGGGCCTCCGCCTTGCGCTTCGCCTCGGCCTTGGCGCGCGCGGCGGCCTTGGCCTCCGCCTTCGCTTCCGCGGCCTCTTCGGCTGCCGCCCGCTGCGCGTCGGCCTGGGCGTCGATCTTCGCGGCGAGCGAGTCGTCGATGACGATGGCACGGGGCGGGGCCTCGGGGACGGCCTCCTGGGCGAGGGTCGCCTCCGCGTCGGCGGCGAGCGCCGGGGATGCGAGGGTGCCGATGACACCGGCCGCGGTGAGGGACGCGGCTCCGGCGAAGTTCGCACCTCTGCGCGTCATTCGGTTCCGGGCACGGTGCTTCCCGGTGGCACGGGTGAACGCCATTGAGGTGGCTGGTCCTTTCCTTCCTTCTCGCCTACCGGGCAGGGCCTGGCTGACGGGTTCGGAGCAGGAAGGTCTCCTACGGGGGTCCTCCGCGCATGGCGAAGGGCGCCCGATTCACCCCAGGGACAGGTTGGGTCCCCGGCTCCCCAGGCTCGCGCCTGACGGGGACTCGGCGATGGCTGTCCGGTGCCGCGGACGCGGCGGGCTCTGACGAACAGCCGGACCGACGCTAGGCGTTCATCTTTCAATCACCAAACGGACAGCCCGTTTTGTAGCGCACGCCACAGGGCATTCGGGCAACCCACCCATAAATACGGACAAATAAGGGAACCCCGGCGACAAGTTCGTCACCGGGGTTCCCTTTGTCCTGATTCCCGTACGGGATCGTGCCGTCAGCCGGTGACGACCTTCACCTCGCCGATGTCCAGCGCCTCGACCGGCTCCCGGATCACCGAGGCGTCCCCGACGAGCACCGTGACGAGCCGGTCGCCCGGGAAGGCGCTGACGACGGCGGCCGTCGCCTCGACCGTGCCGGTCTCGGCCAGGCGCGCGTACAGCCGCGCCTGGAAGTCGTCCGGCAGGTGCTGTTCGACCTGGTCGGCGAGCGTGTCCGCGACGGACGCGGCCGTCTCGTACTTCAGCGGCGCGACCCCGACCAGATTCTGTACGGCCGTCTCACGCTCGGCGTCCGTCAGGCCTTCGGCCGCGAGCGTACGCAGGACCTTCCACAGGTCGTCCAGCGCGGGCCCGGTCGACTCGGTGTCCACAGACCCGCTGATGGCGAGCATGGAGGCGCCCGTGCCCTCCGGGTCGGAGCGCAGCACCTGCGCGAAGGCCCGCACGCCGTACGTGTAGCCCTTCTCCTCCCGCAGCACCCGGTCGAGCCGGGAGGTGAGCGTGCCGCCCAGGCAGTACGTGCCGAGCACCTGGGCCGGCCAGACGCGGTCGTGCCGGTCGGGGCCGACGCGGCCGATCAGGAGCTGGGTCTGTACGGCTCCGGGCCGGTCCACGATCACGACACGGCCGGTGTCGTCGGCCGTCACCGGCGGCACGGGGCGCGGCTCGGAGGTGTCGCCCGTCCAGTCGCCGAGGGTCTCGGCGAGCAGGGCGTCGAGGTCGACACCGGTGAGGTCGCCGACGATCACCGCGGTGGCGGTGGCGGGGCGGACATGCGCCTCGTAGAAGGCCCGGACGCCCTTGGCGTCGATGCGTCCGACGGTCTCCTCGGTGCCCTGGCGCGGGCGCGACATGCGCGAGGTCTCCGGGAACAGCTCTCTGGAGAGCTGCTTCGCCGCGCGGCGGGCCGGGTTGGCCTGCTCGTGCGGGATCTCGTCCAGCCTGTTCGTGACGAGCCGGCCGACCTCGCTCTCGGAGAACAGCGGCGCGCGCAGGGCGTCGGCGAGCAGGCCGAGCGCCTTGGGCAGCCGGGAGACCGGGACCTCCAGCGAGACCCGTACACCGGGGTGGTCGGCGTGCGCGTCCAGCGTGGCGCCGCAGCGCTCCAGCTCGGCGGCGAACTCCTCGGCGGTGTGCTTGTCGGTGCCCTCGGACAGGGCGCGGGCCATGATCGTGGCCACGCCGTCCAGGCCGTCGGGCTCGGCCTCCAGCGGGGCGGCGAGGGAGATCTCGACGGCCACGACCTGCTGGCCGGGGCGGTGACAGCGCAGCACCGTCAGGCCGTTGGGCAGCGCGCCGCGCTCGGGGGCGGGGAACGCCCAGGGCCTGGCCTCTCCCGCGGTCGGCTGCGGGTGGAACTCCATGGTCACGGCAGCGTCGGTCACTGGTCCGCCCCCTCGTGCTCGTCGGTGGTCTCGTCGGCGGCGGCGTCCTCGTCGTCGGAGGTGACCGGCTCGTAGACCAGCACCGCCCTGTTGTCCGGGCGCAGCCGGGCCTCGGCCACCGCGCGCACCTCGTCGGCCGTGACCTCCAGCACCCGCTGGACGGCGGTCAGTGCCAGCTGCGGGTCGCCGAACAGCACCGCGAACCTGCACAGTTCGTCCGCGCGGCCCGCGACCGTACCGAGCCGGTCGAGCCATTCGCGCTCCAACTGGGCCTGGGCGCGCTCCATTTCCTCGTCCGTGGGGCCATCGGCCGCGAACCGGGCCAGCTCCTCGTCGACCGCGGCCTCGATCTGGGGCACCTCGACGCCACCGGAGGTCTTCACGTCCAGCCAGCCCAGCGAGGGCGCGCCGGCCAGGCGCAGCAGTCCGAATCCCGCCGACACGGCCGTACGGTCACGGCGCACCAGGCGGTTGTGGAGACGGGAGGACTCGCCGCCGCCGAGGACGGTGAGCGCCAGATCGGCGGCGTCGGACTCGCGGGTGCCGTCCTGCGGCAGCCGGTAGGCGGCCATCAGCGCGCGCGCCGGGACCTCCTCGCGGATCTCCTCGCGCAGCTGCTCGCCGATGATGTCGGGCAGCGAGCCGTCGCGCGGCGCCTGCTTGCCGTCGTGCCCCGGGATCGAGCCGAAGTACTTCTGGACCCAGGCGAGGGTCTGCTCGGGATCGATGTCGCCGACGACCGAGAGCACCGCGTTGTTCGGCGCGTAGTACGTACGGAAGAACTGCCGCGCGTCGTCGAGGGTCGCCGCGTCCAGGTCGGCCATCGAGCCGATCGGGGTGTGGTGGTACGGGTGGCCCTCGGGGTAGGAAAGCGCTGTCAGACGCTCGAAGGCGGTGCCGTAGGGCACGTTGTCATAACGCTGTCGGCGTTCGTTCTTCACTACGTCGCGCTGGTTCTCCATCCCCTCGTCGTCCAGGGCGGAGAGCAGCGAGCCCATGCGGTCGGCCTCCAGCCAGAGGGCGAGCTCCAGCTGGTGGGTGGGCATGGTCTCGAAGTAGTTGGTGCGCTCGAAGCTGGTGGTGCCGTTGAGGGAGCCGCCGGCGCCCTGCACCAGCTCGAAGTGACCGTTGCCCTTGACCTGCTTCGAGCCCTGGAACATCAGGTGCTCGAAGAGGTGGGCGAGGCCCGTACGGCCCTTGACCTCGTGGCGTGAGCCGACGTCGTACCAGAGGCAGACCGCGGCGACCGGGGTCAGGTGGTCCTCGGAGAGCACCACGCGCAGTCCGTTGGCGAGCCGGTGCTCGGTCGCTGTCAGGCCGCCGGAACCGGCCTGCGCTGTGGCCGTGTGACCCATGGGCATGTACGTCCCTTCGATCGCGATACGGAGAAGTCCTGCCACTGTATGCAAGCGTGCCGACGCATGGCGAAGTTCCCGTGCCGGGCGAAGCGGCGTCCACTCGCCAAGCGCTTGCGAAACGGTGCCCCGGACGGTTCAACGACGGGTCGAGGTCCGCGTTGTCAGTCCGGCGGGCCACAATGGTGCGGTCAAGTTCCCGAAGTTGCCCGCCCAGACCCGCACAGACCTGTGAAGGAGCCGCAGCAGCGATGGCCCGCCGCAGCACGAAGACCCCGCCGCCCGAGGACTTCGAGGAGAAGATCCTCGACATCGACGTGGTCGATGAAATGCAGGGCTCCTTCCTTGAGTACGCGTATTCGGTGATCTACTCCCGGGCCCTGCCCGACGCCCGGGACGGCATGAAACCGGTGCACCGCCGCATCGTGTACCAGATGAACGAGATGGGCCTGCGGCCCGACCGCGGCTATGTGAAGTGCGCCCGGGTCGTCGGCGAGGTGATGGGTAAATTGCACCCGCACGGGGACGCGTCGATCTACGACGCCCTCGTCCGGATGGCGCAGCCGTTCTCCATGCGGCTGCCGCTGGTCGACGGGCACGGGAACTTCGGCTCCCTCGGCAACGACGACCCGCCGGCCGCCATGCGGTACACGGAGTGCCGGATGGCTGACGCCACGTCACTGATGACGGAGTCGATCGACGAGGACACCGTCGATTTCCAGTCGAATTACGACGGCCAGGAGCAGGAACCGGTCACGCTGCCGGCCGCGTATCCGAATCTTCTGGTCAACGGCGCCTCCGGGATCGCCGTCGGCATGGCGACGAACATGGCGCCGCACAATCTGGGCGAGGTCATCGCCGCCGCCCGCCATCTGATCAAGCACCCGGGCGCCGACCTGGAAACGCTGATGCGGTACGTGCCGGGGCCCGACCTGCCCACCGGTGGCCGGATCGTGGGTCTCCAGGGCATCAAGGACGCGTACGAGAACGGGCGCGGGACGTTCAAGATCCGCGCCACGGTCACCGTTGAGGACGTCACCGCGCGCCGCAAGGGCCTCGTCGTCACCGAACTGCCGTTCACCGTGGGCCCGGAGAAGGTGATCGCCAAGATCAAGGACCTGGTCTCGGCGAAGAAGCTGATGGGCATCGCCGACGTCAAGGACCTCACGGACCGGGCGCACGGGCTGCGCCTGGTCATCGAGATCAAGAACGGGTTCATCCCCGAGGCCGTGCTGGAGCAGCTCTACAAGCTGACGCCGATGGAGGAGACCTTCGGCATCAACAATGTGGCGCTGGTGGACGGCCAGCCGCTGACGCTGGGGCTCAAGGAGCTGCTGGAGGTCTATCTCGACCACCGGTTCAACGTCGTACGCAGGCGCAGCGAGTTCCGCAGGACCAAGCGGCGCGACCGGCTGCATCTGGTGGAGGGGCTGCTCGTCGCGCTCCTCGACATCGACGAGGTCATCCGCCTCATCCGCTCCAGCGACAACTCGGCGCAGGCCAAGGAGCGGCTGATCGAGCGCTTCTCGCTGAGCGACGTGCAGACGCAGTACATCCTGGACACGCCGCTGCGCCGGCTCACCCGCTTCGACCGGATCGAGCTGGAGAGCGAGCGCGACCGGCTCAACGGCGAGATCGACGAGCTGACCGGGATCCTGGAGTCGGACAGCGAGCTGCGCAAGCTCGTCTCCGCCGAACTGGCCACGGTGGCGAAGAAGTTCGGCACGGACAGGCGCACGGTGCTGCTGGAGTCGGGCAGCTCGCCGGTCGCCGCGGTGCCGCTGGAGGTGGCCGACGACCCGTGCCGGGTGCTGATGTCGTCCACGGGGCTGCTGGCGCGTACGGCCAACGGCGGGCCGCTGGGCCCCGGCGACGGCAAGCGGGTCAAGCACGACGTGATCATCTCGGCCGTGCCCGCGACGGCGCGCGGCGAGGTCGGGGCGGTCACATCGACGGGGCGGCTGCTGCGGATCTCCGTCATCGACCTGCCGCAGCTCCCGGACACCGCGTCCGCGCCGAACCTGGCGGGCGGGGCGCCGCTCGCGGAGTTCCTGACGCTGGAGCCTGACGAGGAGCTGGTCGCTCTGACGACGCTGGACGAGTCCTCGCCCGGTCTCGCGCTGGGCACGCTCCAGGGTGTCGTCAAGCGCGTCGTCCCCGACTACCCGTCCAACAAGGACGAGTTGGAGGTCATCAGCCTCAAGGAGGGTGACCGGGTGGTGGGGGCGGCCGAGCTGCGTACGGGCGAGGAGGATCTGGTCTTCATCACCTCCGACGCCCAACTCCTGCGCTACCAGGCCTCGCAGGTCAGGCCGCAGGGCAGGCCGGCCGGAGGCATGGCGGGCATCAAGCTGGCGGACGGCGCCTCGGTGATCTCGTTCACGGCGGTCGACCCGGCGGGCGACGGGGTCGTCTACACGGTCGCGGGTTCGCAGGGCACGCTGGACGATTCGGAGACGACGGCGAAGCTCACGCCGTTCGACCAGTACCCGCGCAAGGGGCGGGCCACCGGCGGGGTGCGCTGCCAGCGGTTCCTCAAGGGTGAGGACGTGCTGGTCTTCGCCTGGGCGGGCGCGGCCCCGGCGCGGGCGGCGCTGAAGAACGGTTCACCGGCCACGCTGCCGGAGGTGGATCCGCGCAGGGACGGTTCGGGGACGCCGCCGCCGTCGGTCGTCGCCTCCCTGGCGGGTCCGGCGAGCTGACGCGGAGACGCTCAGACGCCGAGACGCTGAGACGCGGGCGCTCAGACCGGGTCGGCGGCCTCTTCGGCCGCCGGCTCGGACCGTACGTAACGCAGGACGCCCCACATCGCCGTCTCGTCGGCGCCCTTCGCGGCGTCCTCGTCGGTGAGGGCGCAGAGCGTCAGCTCCTTGCCGAGCGCGTCGCGGTCGATGCCGGTGCCGATGAGGACGAGCTGGGTGCGGCGCCCGGCACCCCGTGGCCAGGGCTCCGGGTAGAAGCGCAGGAAACGGCCGACGGCGTGTACGGCGTACCGGTTGTCCGGGTCGGCCGCGCCGAAGTCCACGAAGCCCTTGAGGCGGTAGACCCCCTCCGGCCGTGAGTCGAGGAAGGCCATCAGCCGGCGCGGATCCATGGCGGCCGGTTCGTCGTACGACAGGCTCTCGTACGCGGCGTGCGGATGGTACGCGTGCGCCTCCCCCTCCTCGGCGTGCAGGTCCTCGAAGGAGAGCTGCCGGACCTTCTCCTCCTCGGCCGGGCGCGTGGCCGGGTCCAAGAGCAGCCCCGGATCGATCCTCCCGTACGACGCGGAGACCACCGCGGCCCCCGGCCCGAGTTCCCCGATCACCCCGCGGACGCGCTCGTGTTCGACGGGTGTCACGCGGTCGGTCTTGTTGAGGACGACCAGGTCGGCGATGGCCAGATGCCGGTCGGTCTCGGGGTGGCGCCGGCGCGTGCTGTCGAACTCGGCCGCGTCCACGACCTCGACGAGCCCGCCGTACACGGTGCGCGGATTGTCGCCGGCGAGGATCATCCGGACGAGTTCCTGCGGCTCGGCGAGGCCGCTCGCCTCGATGACGATGATGTCGATCCGGGCGGCGGGGCGGCTGAGCCGTTCCAGATAGCCGTCCAGTTCGCTCGCGTCGACGGCGCAGCACAGACAGCCGTTGCCCAGGGAGACCGTGGATCCCACCTGGCCCGCGACGGTCATGGCGTCGATCTCGACGGCTCCGAAGTCGTTGACGACGACGGCGATACGGTTGCCGGCCCGGCGCCGCAGAAGGTGGTTGAGCAGGGTCGTCTTGCCCGAGCCGAGGAAGCCCGCGAGGACGACCACCGGAATCTGTCTGCCGGCCGTGCTCGGATCCAAGACCGCGCTCCGTCTTCCTCGGGGGGGGACGGGCAGAGCGGTGCGCCTGCCCGCTCCAGGATAGGAGCGGGCAGGCGCACCCCTGCGACGGGTCCTCCGGCCCGCTCCCGTTCGGCCGCGGAGTCAGCTCCGCAGCCAGGCCGCGGTGTCCTGCGGCAGCCTCCCCTCGTCGTCCAGGGGGCCGCTGGTCAGCAGAACGCTTGTGTGGCCGGGGAGCTCCGTGGGGGGCCCGGCGAGATTGACGACGCAGATCAGGCCGTCGGTACGGGTGAAGGACAGCACGCCGGGGCCGGCCGGCAGCCAGGTCAACTGGGCGCCCGCGTAACCGGATTCGGTGTCCCCGGACGCCCGTGCCACGGCGAATCCGGGCTCCGTACGGCGCAGCCGCAGGGCCTGCCGGTAGAGGCTGAGCATCGAGTGCGGGTCGCCCGCCTGGAGGTCCGCGGCGTACTTCGCCCAGGACTCCGGCTGCGGCAGCCACGGCTCGGTGTCTCCCCCGAAGCCGGCGTACGGCGCGTCGGCCGTCCAGGGCAGCGGTACGCGGCAGCCGTCGCGGCCCGGATCCGTACCGCCGGAGCGGAAGTGCATCGGGTCCTCGATGCGCTCGCGCGGGATGTCGGCCTCGGGCAGGCCCAACTCCTCGCCCTGGTAGACGTAGACGGCGCCGGGGAGCGCCAGCGAGAGCAGCGCCGCGGCGCGCGCCCGTCCGGTGCCCAGCTCCAGGTCGGTCGGGGTGCCGAAGGCCTTCGCGGCGAAGTCGAATCCGGTGTCCTCGCGCCCGTAACGGGTCACGGTGCGGGTCACGTCGTGGTTGCAGAGCACCCAGGTGGCGGGGGCGCCGACCGGGGCGTGCTCGGCGAGTGTGTCGTCGATGGCGGTCCGCAGCAGGCCGGCGTCCCACGGGCTGGACATGAAGCTGAGGTTGAAGGCGGTGTGCAGTTCGTCGGGGCGCAGATAGCGGGCGAAGCGTTCGGCGTCGGGGAGCCAGACCTCGCCGACGAAGATGCCGCCGTACTCGTCGGCGATGGCGCGCCAGGAGCGGTAGATGTCATGGAGTTCGTCGCGGTCCACGAACGGGTGGGCGTCGACCCCCGGCGTGAAGTCGGGCAGTCCGGGGTCCTTGGCGGGCAGGACGGCCGAGTCGATCCGTACGCCCGCCACTCCCCGGTCGAACCAGAAGCGCAGCACGTCCTCGTGCTCCCTGCGGACCGCCGGGTGGGCCCAGTTGAGGTCGGGCTGTCCGGTGGCGAAGAGATGGAGATACCAGTCACCGTCGTCCAGCCGGGTCCACGGGACACCGCCGAACTCGGACACCCAGTTGTTCGGGGGCAGTTCGCCGTCGGCCCCCCGCCCCGCACGGAAGTGGAAGAGCTCGCGCTCGGGGCTGCCGGGGCCGGCCGCCAGCGCGGCCTTGAACCAGACGTGCTGGTCGGAGACATGGTTGGGAACGATGTCGACGATCGTGCGGATGCCCAGCTCACGGGCTTCGGCGATCAGTTTCTCGGCCTCGGCGAGGGTGCCGAAGGCGGGGTCGATGGTCCGGTAGTCGGCCACGTCGTAGCCGCCGTCGGCGAGGGGCGAGAGATACCAGGGCGTGAACCACAGTGCGTCCACGCCCAGTTCCACCAGATACGGCAGCCTGGACCGCACGCCGGCGAGATCACCGGTGCCGTCGCCGTCGCCGTCGGCGAAGCTGCGTACATAGACCTGGTAGATGGCGGCGTCGCGCCACCATTCGACGGTGGCCTCGGCCGGCTGGTTGGCTGCCACGTGACGGTCCTTTCGGGCAGGTGGGACTCCGCCGCCGGCCCCCGGACAACGGGGACTGGGTGAGTGGACCGGCGGCGGAGTGCTGGTGAGGTAGGGGCTTGCGGGGCGGGGAGGGGGTCAGCCCTTGACGCCGCCCGCGGTCAGACCGCTCATGATGTTGCGCTGGAACAGCAGGAAGATGAGCAGTGTCGGGACCGACGCGATGGTGAGCGCGGCGATCAGGACGTTCTCCGGTACCCCGCTCGCGAGCGAGTAGATCCCCACGTTGAGGGTTTGTTTGCTCGGGTCGGGCAGTGTGAGCATCGGCCAGAGGAAGTCCTTCCAGACGCCCACGACCGCGAAGATCGACACAACTCCGAGGATCGGCCTGGAGATCGGCAGCACCACGGATCTCAGGGTGCGCGTCGCCGACGCCCCGTCGATGGCCGCCGCGTCCAGCAGCTCCCTCGGGATCGAGTCGAAGAATCTCTTGAGCAGGAAGATGTTGAAGGCATTGGTGACGGACGGCAGCCAGATCGCCCAGGGCGAGTTGAGCAGGTTCCGTTCGACGATCGGTACGTCGAGCACCGTCAGGTACTGCGGTACGACGAGGACGGTCGCCGGGATCATCAGCGTCATCAGCATCAGGCCGAGGATGGCCTTGCCGAAGACCGGCCGCAGCTTGGAGAGCGAGTAGGCGGCGGCCACATCGAAGATCAGCTGGAAGGCGAGCGCGCCGAAGGCGTAGTACAGGGTGTTGAAGAGCAGCTTGGCCAGGTCCATGACCTTCCACGCCTGCTCGTAGTTCTCCGGGTGCACGGAGGTGGGGAAGGCCGTCGGCGGGCTCTGCACCACTTCCTGGGTGGTCTTGAGTCCGCCGGTGACCATCCAGTAGAGCGGCCCGAGGAAGACCAGGGTGAAGAGGAGGACCACCAGGGCGAAGACGATCCAGTAGACGGTCCTGCCGCGGGATCTGCCGAGCTGGGCCGGTGAGATCAGGGTCCGCGGGCGGGCGACTTCGACGGTGGCGGCTCGCTTGGCGGCCCGGCTGCGCCGGGGTATGAGCGTGTTCGCTGTCATGCCTTGACCCCCTAGTCTTCGCTGCCGCGGCTGAGTCGCACGTACACCGCGGAGAAGCCCGCGAGGAGTACGAGCAGGACGAGTCCCAGTGCCGCCGCACTGCCGTAGTTGTTGAAGTTGAACGCGTACTGGTAGATGAGATAGACGACCGTCGTCGTCGACCCTTCCGGTCCCGCCCCGTTGGTGAGCAGGAACGGTTCGGTGAAGACCTGCATCGTCGCGATGATCTGCATGAGCAGCAGCAGCGAGAGAATGAGTCTGGTCTGCGGGATGGTGACGTGCCAGATCTTGCGGAGGATTCCCGCGCCGTCGAGTTCCGCGGCCTCGTACAGCTCACCGGGAATTCCCTGGAGCGCCGCGAGATAGATCAGGGTCGCGCCGCCCATGTTCATCCATGTCGCCGCGACAACCACGGAGACCATGGCGGTGTCGGTGTCCTGGAGCCACTGCTGGGCAGGGAGGCCGAAGACTTCCAGGATGCGGTTGAACAGGCCGTATCCGGGGTCGTAGAAATATTTGAAGAGCAGCACGGAGGCGACCGGCGGAAGCATCACCGGGAGATAGACGAGCAGCCGCAGATATCCCTGGCCGTGCCGGAATTCGTTGAGTACGACGGCGATGACGAACGGGACGACGAATCCGAGCAGCAGCGCGAGAACGGTGAACAGGAGTGTGTTGCGCCACGCCTGCCAGAAGACGGGGTCGTTGAAGATGTACGTGAGGTTGGACCAGCCGGCCCAGGTGGTCTCTCCGTTCTCGTTCTTCTGGAAGGCCAGGATGAATTCCCTGACCATCGGATACCAGGAGAAGAACGAGAAGCAGAGTACGGCTCCGATCAGGAACCCGTGCGCCGAGAGATTGCGGCGTACGGACCGTTTGAACTCCTCGCGGGCGGAGTCCGTCCGGTGGGAGCCGGGACGTCCGGGGCGGGACGGGGCCGTCTCGCTCTTGGACAGGGTGGGGGCCGACATGGTCTCTCCTCGGTGCCGGTGCGCGGACTCGTTGGCTCGCGGTCGGACGGAGTTGGGGTACGGGGCCGGTCCGGGTCCGTACGAAGCGGCCCGAGGCGGGACCGGGTCCGCGTGACCCGGCCCCGCATGTCCGTTACTGAGCCGCCAGGACTTGGTTGACCTGCTGCTCGGCGGTCGACAGCAGCTTGTCGATGTCCGCGTCCTCGTTGGTCAGCACTCCCGACATGGCGACGTCGAGGATCTTGTAGATCTCCTGCGCCTTCGGCGGCTCGGCCTTGCCCTTGACCGGGTTGTCCATGAAGGGCTTGAAGTTCTCGACCGGCATCGTGGCGTGCTCGGCGCGCTGGGCGTCGTCCTTGGTCTTGGACTCACCGAGCCAGAAGTTCGGCTGGGGCAGTCCGACGGGGAGCTTGTCGGCCTTGCTGCGCTCCCACTCGAACTGGCCCTTGCCCGGGGTGAGGAACTTGAAGTTCTGCCAGGCGATGGCGGCCTTGATCTTGTCGGGCGAACTGCCCTTCTTGATCATGTAGTTGTTGCCGCCGAAGAGGGTCGCCTTGGCGCCGGGGATCGGGCCCATGCCGAAGTTCTCGTACTTGGCGCCGAGTTGCTGGACCATGTACGTGATGTCGTCGGGAGCCGCGAGGAACATGCCCAGCTTGTCGGTGGCTATCTGCTTCTGCAGGTCGCCCCACTTGAGCAGCTGGGTCTTGCCCATGCTGTCGTCCTCCCACCGCATGGTGTGGAGGTTCTCCAGGACCTGCTTGCCCAGGTCGGTGTTGAACGCGGCTTTCTTGCCCGTGGGATCGACCACGTCGCCGCCGAGGCCGTAGATCGATGCGGTGAAGTGCCAGCCGCCGTTGTTGCCGGCGCTGTACTCGCCGAAGCCGGAGACGCCGCCGCCGATTCCGGCGATCTTGTCGGAGGCCGTACGGACCTCTTCCCAGGTGGTGGGAGGCGAGTTGGGGTCCAGTCCGGCCTCTTCGAAGAGCTTCCGGTTGATCAGCAGACCCATGGTGTAGTTGCTGGTCGGCAGGCCGTAGAGCTTGCCGTCCTGCTTCAGCACGTCGAGGACGTTGGGGTCGATGTCCTTCAGCGCGGGCACGGACTTGTCGTTGACGTAGGCCGAGATGTCCTCGGCACCGTCGTTGTCGAGCACCTGCTGGAGGTCGGTGAAGTACGTGTAGTACACGTCGGGCTGGGACTTGGCCTTGAGCATCGCGGTGAAGCGCGGCGGCTCCAGACACTGCCCCGGCGTGGACTTTCCGTCGATCCTGACGTTCGGGTACGTCTTGTTGAACTCCTTGACGTCCTCGTTCCACTCCTTCAGCTCCGCCGCTTTCGCGGCCGGCGGCATGCAGTCGATCGAGAGCGTCACCTTGGCCTTCGGGTCCAACGGCGCTGACGGGTCGGACGACCCGCCGCCGGAGTCACCGTCGTCGTCGCTACTGCTACTGCTCGTGCCGCAGGCGGCGAGAGTCAGGGCGAGCACGGTGACAATGGCGGCCGCGGCGGTGCGGTCGATACGGCGATTACGGCGGAACCCAGCACTTCTCATCGATGGTCCCCTTCGGGCATGAGCGTGGAAGGCCCACGGCTGAAACTCTGCCGGGGCGCGGCACACTCAACCACCGTCGACAGGGGACCGCAAGATCTCGCGCCGTTTTCGTAAAAGTTTGACAGCCTTCCGCATCGGCCACGACCCGTACCTGGGCCCGGAGTTGGACGCCGACTAGCGCGGCGACTGCGCCGTGGAGCCCCTGACGACCAGCTCCGGCTCGAACAGCAGCTCGCCGGGCGGCACCGCGCCGCCCTGGATCTGGGCGCACAGCAGCTCCACCGCCGCCCGCCCCATGGCCTCGATGGGCTGACGGACCGTTGTCAGCGGCGGCTCGGTGCAGTTCATGAAGGCCGAGTCGTCGTACCCGACGACGGAGACCTCGCCGGGGACGTCCAGACCGCGCCGGCGGGCCGCCCGTACGGCTCCGAGCGCCAGCGGGTCGCTCGCGCAGATGATGCCGGTGACGCCCCGGTCCAACAGCCGTGCGGCGGCGGCCTGTCCGCCTTCCAGGGAGAACATCGACCGCTCGATGAACTCCTCCGGCAGGGACTCCCCGGCCGCCTTCACGGCCGCGACGGCGGCGGCGAGCTTGCGCCGTGAGGGGACATGGTCGGACGGGCCGAGGACGAGGCCGATGCGCTCGTGCCCCAGCGACGCCAGATGCCGCCACGCCTGCTCGACGGCGACGGCGTCGTCGCAGGAGATGGTGGGGAAGTCCAGGTTCTCTATGGGCGCGTTGATGAGCACGACCGGGATCTTGCGCTCGTGGAGCTGCCGGTAGTGCTCGTGGGGAGCGTCCGCCTGGGCGAAGAGACCGCCGGCGAACACGACCCCGGACACCTGCTGCTGGAGCAGCAGTTCGACGTAGTCCGCCTCGGAGACGCCGCCCTTGGTCTGCGTGCACAGGACGGGGGTCAGGCCCTGCTGCGCGAGCGCGCCGCCGATCACCTCGGCGAAGGCCGGAAAGATCGGGTTCTGGAGCTCGGGCAGGACCAGGCCGACCAGTCTGGCGCGCTCGCCGCGCAGCTGCGTGGGCCGCTCGTACCCCAGCACGTCCAGTGCGGTCAGCACGGACTGGCGGGTGGCCTGGGAGACTCCCGGCTTGCCGTTGAGCACCCGGCTGACCGTGGCCTCGCTGACCCCAACCTTCTTCGCCACCTGAGCAAGTCGTCGCGTCATGCACGCAAGACTAGCGCAAGCGATGCAAGCTACTTACTTCTCAGCGTAAAGTCCCAGCACAGCCGTGGTGCCACCCGGGAGCCCCTGGCGGCACCACGGCAGGGTGCCGTGCGCTACGGGTTGATATTGATCTTGAAGTTGGGCGTGGTGTTCTTCACGTCCAGAGCGTTGCCGCTCATCCTCAGACCGTTGAACGTGACCTCACCGACCGCGGGACCCTGCCCCGCCTCCGGCATCTCGTTCGCCCACAGCCCGAAGCCCGACTTGGCATCGTAGGCGTCACCGCTCTTCTTCGCACCGGTGATCGAGATGTCGCTGAGGACGGTGTCCTTGATCGGGAACTGCGGTTGCCCACCTACGTAGTTGGTCTGGAACATGACCCCGCTGTACGTCGGGTCGACAATGTCCACGTTGTTGATCCGGATGCCCTGGAACACCTTGGACGCGGAGAACAGCCAGATCCCGGGGAACGTCTGCGCGCCCCAGAAGTGACCGCCGGCTCTGACGATCGACACGTTCTCGATCGTCGTGGGCTCGGTCCCGAAGCCGTTCATCGGGTAGCCGAAGTCCAGCGAGCTGACCGTGATGCCCGAGTAGACGAGCGTGTCCGCGATGTGGATGTTGCGGAAGGTGTTGTCGAAGCCGCCGTAGACGGCCACACCCGCCGCGCGCCAGGTCAGGATCGACGTCAGGTTCTCGTAGACGTTGTCCTTCATGTCCGCGCCGCCGGCGTCGATCGCCGAGAAGAGCGCGAAGCTGTCGTCTCCCGTGGCCCGCGCCTCGTTGTTGGTCACGAGGTTTCCGGTGCTGCCGTTGGTCATGTTGATGCCGTCGGCGAACATGTCGCGGATACGGGAGTTCTTGATGGTCATGTCATCGGTGTTCGCGCCCCAGTAGAGGCACACCATGTGCTCGTTCCAGATGTTGTCGATCTCGATGTCGCGCACGTTCGAGAAGTCGAACACCTTGCCAGGACCGTCGATACGCGAGGTGTAGTTGCCGAAGTACGCGAAGTTCTTGAACGACGAACCCGCGGCGGCGGCCTCTGCCCGGAAGCCGATGTCGGTGTTGTCCTGCGTCGACGGCGCGTGGAACTTGGTGTACCAGGGACCGGCGCCGATCACCTGCACGGGCTTGCCGTACACCTGGAACTTGCTGGCCGTCTGGTAGTCACCGGCGGGCAGATAGACGCCCTTCAGGGTGCCCGTGTTGTCCATCCGGACCCGGTCCAGGGCGTTCTGCACGTCCTGGTGGGTGAAGCCGGCCGGGACCGTGTACGTGGCGGGGTCCGGGTTGGCGACCGGTGCGACCTGCTCCAGGTTGATGAAGTCGATCGCGTAGGTGGTGTCGTTGGCCGCGTCCTTCTGCAGCTTGATCTTGCTGCCCGCCGGGACGGTCCTGCCCAGCATCACGTTCGCCTCGTCGTAGATATGACGGGGCGCGCCCTGGCCCGGGGAGTTGCCAGGACCGGCCTCGGCGCCGTACAGCCAGGCGTACTTGGACGTGAGGTCGATCGCCTTCAGGAAGACGCCGTCCACATAGACGTTGAGTGTGGAGTCGCGGCCCCCGCCGCCCGCCGAGTCGGGGATGGAGAACCGGGTCACCAGCGTGTTGGTGCTGGCCCGGGTGGTGAACTCGACGAACTCGCCGGTCGCGTCGAGGTTGACGGCCCTGCGGCCCGACGCCTCGCCCGCGATGTCGCCGATCGTCCGGTTGGGACCGACCTTCGTCGCGCCGCCGCCGGTCGTGCCGTCCTCGGCCTCGTACATGTCGAACGGCATGTTGGCGCCGCGCCCGACGAAGAGCGGCTGGGTGCTGGTGTTGTTCTCGCGCTTGACCGGCACCTCGTTGGCGTCGTCCGCGAGGACGACCCGCACGGTGTACGAGCCGTTGGCGGCGGTCCAGGTCCCGAGCGGGACCGGCGCGGTGGTGGCGCCCGCCGCGATGGCTCCGGTGTGCGCGCCGGTGAGGGTCCGGACCGTGGCGCCCTCGGAGTTGAGCACGGTCAGGGTGATGCCGTGGCTGCCGCCCGCAGAGGCGACGGTGCCCTGGTTCTTGACCGTGACGGAGAAGTTGACCGTGTCACCGGCCGCCGGGGCTGACGGGGAGGAGCCGAGAGTCGCCACCAGGTCGGAGCTGGCGACCGGCTTCACCACCAGCGGGGAAGCGGCGGTGAAGGTGTTGTTGGTCTCGTTCTGCTCGATCACCGCGTCCGCCACGTCGGCGACCGCGCTGAGCTCGTAGCTGCCGGCGTCACGCGGTCCGATCGCGGCGCTGACGTTCGCCGACGCGCCGGGGGCGAGGGTGCCCACCGCCGCCGTGCCGACCTTGGAGTCACCGAGGCGGAATTCCAGCGAGCTCGCCGCCGCCGCGACCGTGCCGTTGTTGCGTACCGTCGCCGACAGCGTGATCGGGTTGGACTCGACCGGCTCGGCGGGCGCCGCCGTCACGGCCGTGACCTGGAGATCCGGGTTGGGCGCCGGCTCGCCGAGCACCTGGAACTCGGCCACCTGGCCCGCGCCGGCACCGGTGTTGGAGGTGAACCTGAGCTGGACGTCCGCGACGTTGCCGGAGACCGGGATCGTCACCTGGTTCCCGGAGGCCGGGTTGAACGCGTAGTCCTTCGCGGCGGCCAGGCTGGTGAAGCCCGTGGCGCTCTGCTCGCGCCCCAGCACCTGGATGTTCTGGGTACGCGCTCCCCAACCGCTGTCCGGGTTGAGCTTGACGACGACGCTCTCGGTGGAGGCGTTGGCGCCCAGCTTCACGGTCAGCGTGTTGGGGTAACTGCCCCCGGCGCCTTCCCAGTAGGTCGACGTCGAGTTGTCGTTGGCGTTGGCCGCGACAAACGTGTGGATCACGGAGGAGGCGCTGATCGGCTTGCCGACGGCGAGGTTGGAGACCGAGCCGGTGCTGCCGGTGCGGACGACCGTGTTGCTGTTGCCCGACCGGTTGCCCGCCGCGTCCCTGGCCCGTACGAAGTAGGAGACCGTCGTGCTGGCCGGCTGGGTGTCCGTGAAGGTCAGGACGTTGCCGGCGACGGTGTCGCGCAGCACGTTGTTGGCGTAGATCTCGTACCCGGTGACCGCCGTGTTGTCGCTCGACGCCTGCCATGTGAGCCTGACCTGGGTCGGCGACGGCGAGGTGTGGGCGAGGCCGGTGGGCGCGGTCGGGGCCTGGGTGTCGCCGCCCGCCGGCTTGCGGGTGACGGTGTTGCTGTTGCCCGACTGGTTGCCGGCCGCGTCCTTGGCCCGTACGTAGTACGAGACCTCGGCGTTGCCGGGCTGGGTGTCGGTGAAGGTGGTGACATTGCCCGCGACGCTGGTGCGGAGCACGTTGTTGGCGTAGATGTCGTAGCCGGTGACCGCCGTGTCGTCGGTCGACGCCTTCCAGGTCAGTCTGATCTGACCGGAGGCGGGCTCGGTGTACGCCAGCTCGGCGGGCGCCGTCGGGGCCTGGGTGTCGCCCGTCTCGGGGCCGTAGATCTCCAGCTCGGAGACCTGGGCGCCGGGCTGCTCGGAGTTGGCGGTGACCAGGACCCGTACGTAACGCGTGGTGGTGGCGTCGAAGGGGATCGTCACCGTGTTCCCGGAGCCGGGCGCGAACTGGTACGCCTTCGACGCGGTCAGGTCCGTGAAGTCGGTGCCGTTGGCGCTGCCCTGGAGTTTGAGGGTCTGGCTTCTGGCGCCCCAGCCGTCGGGGAGCTTCAGCACGACGCTGTTGACGCGTACGGAGGAGCCGAGGTCGGCCTGGAGCCACTGCGGGAAGGCGCCGTTGCGGCTCTCCCAGTAGCTGGCCTTGTTGCCGTCGTTGGCGTTGGCCGCCGCGTACACCTCGGTGTGGCTGCTCTCGGTGAGCGTCCGGCCCGCGGCGAGGTTCACCGACGCGGCCGCTGCCTTGTGGACCTGGAGCTCGGCGAGCTGGCCCGCGGAGGCCACCGAGTTCTTGGTGATGTTCACGCGGACGAAGCGCGCCCGGGTGGCGGGGAACGAGACGCTGACCTCGTTGGCCTCGCCCGGACTGAAGGTGTACGAGGCCGAGGTCTTCAGCGTGGCGAAGCTGGTGCCGTCGGCGCTGCCCTGGACGGCGAGGGTCTGCCTTCTGGTCTCCCAGTCCGCGGGGAGCTTCAGGGTGACCTGGTCGATCCGGGCCACGGAGCCGAGATCGGTCTGGACCCACTGGGGGAGGCTCTTGCCGGAGCCCTGCCAGTACGTCGACCGGTTGCCGTCCACGGCCATCCGGGCGGAGTGGTCGCTCGATGCGCTGCTCGCCGCCGCGGTACTGCCCGCGGCGATGTTGGGACCGTCGGCCGCCGAAGCGGTGAGCGACGGCCAGCCGACCATCAGGAGACTGGTGGTGACGACGGCGGAGAGCGCCCGCCATCTCCAGCGGTGAGATCTCATGTATCCCCGATCTTCGGCCTCGGCGCGGGGGCGGCGAGGCGCGGCTCTGTCTGCATGGCTGGTGCCACCTGGCTGGTGCGACAAGCGTTTCTGCACTGACGAGAGGGATCTTTTGCGTTGCGCGGTCAGAGAGTTGCAGAGAAATTCGAGAGCGTCCACCAGTCCGACAGCACCAACTCGGCCGTTCTCTGGCTCGAAAGCACCCAAGACGGACCCACCAGCTCCTATCAGTCAGCCTTCCACCGAACTTTCAGCAGGCCGCAAGCGGGCCGCAAATCACGTAAGTCATTTGCGTCATTCTGGAATTTTCAGATAGACACCTGCGCCGTCTACCGTTCTTGACCATGAGTGCCGGACCGACGACCTCGCAGCGACGGCGGCGATTCGGCTGGCCACGGCGCGTCTTCTCACAGGTGCTGCTGATGCAGCTGGCCATCGCCGCGGGCACCGCCGTGCTCGCCACCGGACTCTTCCTCAGACCGCTGAGCGACCAGCTCGACGACCAGGCGATGCGCAGGGCGCTCGCGATCGCCGAGACGACCGCCTCCGAGCCGGTCGCCGACGCGCTGCTGGCGTCGCGGCCCTCGGTGGACGGGCCGGTGCAGGCGGAGGCCGAACGCATCCGGCAGGCCACCGGCGCCGAGTATGTCGTGATCATGGACAGACGCGGAGTGCGCTGGTCGCACACCGACACCGGCCAGATAGGCCGGGTCGTCTCCACCGACCCCAGCCAGGCCATCGCCGGCAAGGACGTCATGGAGATAGACAGCGGCACCCTCGGCCGCTCGGCGCGCGGAAAGGTCCCGCTGCGCGACGGGTCGGGGAAGATCATCGGCGCCGTCTCGGTGGGCATCGCCTACGACAGCGTCCGGACACGTCTGCTGGCGACGATCCCCGGACTCCTCGCGTACGCGGGCGGCGCCCTGGCCGTCGGCGCGCTGGCCGCGTATCTGATCTCCCGACGGCTCCAGCGGCAGACCCACGATCTGGCCTTCTCCGACATCTCGGCGCTGCTCGCGGAGCGCGAGGCCATGCTGCACAGCCTGCGCGAGGGAGTGATCGCCCTCGACGGGACCGGGCGGATCCGCCTGATGAACGACGAGGCACAGCGGCTGCTGGGCCTCGGGCCCGAGGCCACCGGACAGCCGCTCGACGTGGTGCTCGGCCCCGGGCGTACCACCGACGTGCTGGCGGGCCGGGTGGCCGGCGACGACCTGCTGACCGTGAGCGGCGGCCGGGTCCTCATCGCCAACCGGATGCCGACGGACGACGGCGGCGCGGTCGCCACGCTCCGTGACCGTACGGAGCTGGAACAGCTGGGCCGTGAGCTGGACGCCACACGCGGGCTCATCGACGCGCTGCGCGCCCAGGACCACGAGCACGCCAACCGGATGCACACGCTGCTGGGACTGCTTGAGCTGGAGATGCACGACGAGGCGGCGGAGTTCGTGACCGAGGTCGTCGGGGTCCACCGGGCCACCGCCGAGCAGGTCACCGAGCGGATCCACGATCCGCTGCCGGCCGCGCTGCTGGTCGGCAAGGCCACCGTCGCCGCCGAGCGGGGCGTCTCGCTGCGCATCTCGCCCGCCACCCTGCTGCCCGACCGGCTCGTCGACCCGCAGGGGCTGGTCACGGTGCTCGGCAATCTCGTGGACAACGCGCTGGACGCGGCGGCCGGCTCCGATGACGCGCGCATCGAGGTGGAGGTACGGGCCGAGGGCCGTACGGTCGTCCTGCGGATCTCCGACAGCGGTCCCGGAGTCCCGCCGGAGCGGCGCGAGTTGGTCTTCACCGAGGGCTGGACGACGAAGCAGCCGCCCTCGCACGGGCGGCGCGGGCTGGGCCTCGCCATGGTGAGCAGGCTCGCCGAGCGTCAGGGCGGCAGCGCGCGGGTCGCCGAATCCGCCGACGGGGGCGCGGAGTTCACCGTCGTACTGCCTGAGGCGCTGGCCGACCCACTGGAGCCGGGCACGGCGGGGGACACCTCGCCGGAGACCGGGGACGCCGCGCCGGCGGACGGCTCCGTACGCCCTCCGGCGGGGCCCGTCACCACAGGAGAGACACGATGATCGACGTACTGGTCGTGGACGACGACATCCGGGTCGCCGACATCAACACCGCGTATGTGGCGAAGGTGGCCGGCTTCCGGGTCGTCGCGAAGGCGCATTCGGGGGCGGAGGCACTCACCCGGCTCGCCGAGCGGCCCGTCGATCTAATCCTTCTCGACCACCATCTGCCCGACCGCAACGGCCTCTCGGTCGTACGGGAACTGCGCGGGCTCGGCCACCTGGCCGACGTGATCATGGTGACCGCCGCGCGCGATGTCGCCACGATCCAGTCGGCGATGCGCCACGGGGCGCTCCAGTACCTGGTCAAACCGTTCAGCTTCGCCGGACTGCGCACCAAACTGGAGGCGTACGCGAGGCTCCGCCGCAAGCTGGAGAGCGGCGGCGAGGCCGAACAGGCCGACGTGGACCGGATGTTCGGCGCCCTGTCGGCCCCGGCCCCGCCGCCCGAACTGCCCAAGGGCCACTCGCCGTACACCGCCGAGGTGGTACGGCAGGTGCTGCTCGGCGCCGAAGGGCCGCTCTCGGCGCACGAGATCGCCGAGAGCGCGGGCATGAGCCGGCAGACGGCGCAGCGGTATCTCAAGCTGCTGGAGCGGGCGGGGCGGGTACGGCTCAGCCTCCGGTACGGCGAGACGGGCCGCCCCGAGCACCGGTACGCGTGGGCGGCGAGCGGCTGAGCCGGGGCGGCCTGAGCGTGTCTTTCGGATCAGGCCCCACCCCGTCAGACGGCGCCCGCACCGGTGAGTGAACGCACCTCGGACTCCGCGTGCTTGGCCTCGTCCGCCGGTTCGGTTGAGCGGACCGTGCCGATCCAGCCCGCCAGGAAGCCGAGCGGGATCGAGACCAGGCCGGGATTCTGGAGCGGGAAGACATGGAAGTCCACGCCGGGGAAGATCGCCTCGGGGCTTCCGGAGACGACCGGTGAGAACACCACCAGCAGCACGGCGGGCACCAGGCCGCCGTAGACCGACCAGACAGCTCCGCGCGTGGTGAAGTTCCGCCAGAACAGCGAGTAGAGCAGCACCGGCAGATTGGCCGAGGCGGCGACGGCGAACGCGAGCCCGACGAGAAACGCCACGTTGAGGTCGCGTGCGAGCAGCCCGAGCGCGATGGCCACGGCACCGATACCGGCCGCCGCGAACCTGGCGACGGCGACCTCGCTGCGCGGCTCGGCACGGGAGTTGGGGTGGGTGTCGGTGCGGGAGTTCGCATGAGTGTTCCGGTGGGCGTTCCGGTGCGGGCGCTTGAGCGAGGCGTAGAGGTCGTGCGCGACGGAGGCCGAGGAGGCGAGCGTGATGCCTGCGACGACGGCGAGGATCGTCGCGAAGGCGACGGCGGCGACCACGGCGAAGAGAACCGTCCCGCCGGTGGAACCCGCGCCGCCGCCCAGGTCCAGCGCGAGCAGTGGCACCGCCGTGTTCCCCGCCGCGCTGGACGCGCGCACCTCGTCGGTGCCGACCACGGCGGCGGCGCCGAAGCCGAGCACGATCGTCATCAGATAGAAGCCGCCGATCAGTCCGATGGACCAGACGACGGAACGGCGCGCGGCGCGGGCGGTCGGCACGGTGTAGAAGCGGGAGAGGATGTGCGGCAGCCCGGCCGTACCCAGCACCAGGGCGAGCCCCAGACTGATGAAGTCGAAGCGCGCGGTCCAGCCCCCGCCGTAGGCGAGACCAGGGAGGAGGAACTCGTCTCCGTGGCCGCTGCGTTCGGCCGCGGCGTTGAGTAGCGCGTTGAAGTCGCCGTGGAAACGGAGCAGTACGAGAACGGTCAGCGCGACCGTGCCGGCCATCAGCAGCACGGCCTTGACGATCTGGATCCAGGTGGTGGCCCGCATCCCGCCCAGCGTCACATAGACGACCATCAGCGCGCCCACGCCGATCACCGTCCACGAGCGCGCCGCCTCGCTCGTACCCCCCAGCAGCAGCGCGACCAGACTGCCCGCCCCGACCATCTGCGCCACCAGATAGAGAACGGACACGGCGACGGAGGAAGTTCCCGCCGCGATCCTGACCGGGCGCTCGCGCATCCGCGCGGCGACGACGTCGGCCAGCGTGAACCGGCCGCAGTTGCGTACGAGTTCGGCCACCAGCAGCAGGACGACGAGCCAGGCGACGAGGAAGCCGACGGAGTAGAGCATGCCGTCGTAGCCGAAGAGGGCGATGAGGCCGGAGATACCGAGGAAGGAGGCGGCGGACATGTAGTCACCGGCGATGGCGAAACCATTCTCCATGGGAGAGAAGAGCCGTCCGCCGGTGTAGAACTCCTCGGCCGAGCCCTGCCGGTGGCGGCTCACCCAGGTGGTGATGCCGAGGGTGACGGCGACGAACGCGCTGAACAGCAGCAGCGCCAGGGTCTGGTGGTCGCCGCTCATCGCCGCTCCCCCGCCGCCGCCCGCCCCGGGTCCCGGCTCCTCGTCCGGTCGAAGACACTCCAGCGCAGATCCAGCGCGTCCCGGTCCCGGTGCAGCCGGGCATGGCGCGAGTACGCCCAGGTCAGCAGGAAGGTGCTGAGGAACTGGCCGAGCCCGGCGACCATCGCCACGTTCACCGCCCCCGCCACCGGGCGCGCCATCAGATCCGGCGCCGTGGTCGCGGCGACGACATACGCCAGATACCAGCCCAGGAAGGCGACCGTGGCCGGCACGACGAACCGGCGGTAGCGGGCACGTACCTCCTGGAAGGCCGCGCTCCGCTGGACCTCCAGATAGATGTCGGCCGCGCGGGGCCGGACTCCGTCCTCCGCGGCGCCGATCCCGGCGGCGGGCTCGGCCGTCGCGGACGCGACCGGGCCCGTCGGCGTGCCCGTACCGTCCAGTTCACCCCAGCCGGAGGCCAGCGCGTCGTACCAGGGGTCGTCGGTCCGCACCGCTTGGGCGCCGCGCCCTTCCTGCTTCTCCACCGGTCAACTCTCCTTGTCAGCGAGCCTTTTCGGCCGCGCCCCAAGGATGGGCGGATCGGGAAGATCCCGGACTCCTCTCTCCCCGACTTCACCCCATCAGGTGATGTTTGTCCCGGGTGGCCGGATGAGGCCGTGCTGATAGGCGTAGCGCACCGCCTGAGCCCGGTCGCGTACCCCGGCCTTGGCGAAGATGTTGTTGATGTGGGTCTTCACCGTGGCAGCGCCGATGTGCAGCCGGCGGGCGATCTCGTGGTTGGAGAGCCCCTCCGCGACCAGGGACAGCACCTCGGTCTCACGGGCGGTGAGCCCGTCGGGGGCCGCCTCGCGCTCCGCCGCGGCGGACGCCGCGCTGACCCGCTCCAGCAGCCGGCGCTGCACCGCCGGGGCGAGCCCGGCGTCCCCCGCCATCACGTCCTGGACGGCCTTGACGATCTCGTCACCGCCCGCGTCCTTGGTCAGATAGCCGCGCGCGCCCGCCCGAAGGGCGGGGAACAGCGAATCGTCGTCGTCATAGGTGGTGAGCACCACGACCTGGGTCGCCGGGTACCGCTCGCGGATCAGTCGGGTCGCCTCGACCCCGTCGCAGCGCGGCATGCGCAGGTCCATCAGGACGACGTCGGGGGCGAGTTCGCCGACGAGGGCCACCGCGTCGAGGCCGTCCTTCGCGGCGCCGACGACGTCGATGCCGGGCATCAGCCCGAGCAGCATGACGATGCCCTCGCGCACCACGGCCTGATCGTCGACCACGATCACCCGGGCGGTCATGCCGGCACCCGCAGACGCACGGTGAAGCCCGCACCCTCGGACCGGCCGGGCGGGCCCTCGGACCGGCCGGGCGGGCCCGAGCCGTTGGTTTCCGCGCCGGCCCCGGCGCCGCCTCCTACGGAGGCCGAGGGTCCGGCCTCCAGGCTGCCGCCGAGTAGTTCGGCACGCTCCCGCATCCCGAGGAGACCGAACCCGGAGCCGGAGGCGGCCAGTTCGCTGCCCGGCGCGTCCGTCCCGTCGTCCCGTACCTCCAGCGTCACCATGCCGTCCCCGTACTCCAGCCGCATCGTCACGCCCGCCCCCGGAGCGTGCTTGCGCGCGTTCGTGACAGCCTCCTGCGCGACACGGCGTACCGCCTGCGAGGCCTTCACGGGCAGCAGCCGGGGCTCCCCCACGACCTCGGTACGCACTCCGTCGACCGCCAGTTCGCGCAGGTAGTCCTCGACGGGCACCATCTGGCCACGGAGCGCCGAGAGCGCCTGCCGCGTCTCGGCCAGGCCCTGCCTCGCCATGCCCCGCGCCTCCACCACCCGCCGGAGCACCTGCTCGCGGTCGTACCCGCCCTCGATCTGGAGCCGGGCCGCCTCCAGATGAACGAGCTGGGCGGAGAGGCTGTGGGCCAGCACGTCGTGGATCTCGCGGGCGATCCTGGCCCGCTCGGCGAGCGCCGCCGACTCGGCCTCGGCGGCCCGCGCGGCGCGCTCCTCCGCCAGCAGCCGGAATCCGGCCGCGCGGGCCTGGGCGTCGAGCCGCAGTGTGTAGCCGCCGAGCAGGACGGCGCTCATGGTCACCGCCACGGACGGGAGCGCCTCGCTGTTGGCCAGCGCGAGGGCGGCGAACAGCGCCGACCAGGCACCCAGGGCCGGTGCGAGCGGCAGTCTGTCCATCGCGAGGACGCCGCCGAGGACCCAGAGCAGCGCGGCTGTCGCCTCGGCCCCCGCCGCGTCCGCGCCGCCTCCGAGGAGCGCGACCACGAGAAGCAGCCCCAGCGAGGGAAGCAGCCGCCCCGCGACGGTCGACCGGAAGAAGAGCACCACGACCGCCACGAAGCAGAGCAGGCCCAGCGCGGGCACGGCCGCCGACCAGCCGTGGAAGACATCCGCGGTGTACGCGGTCACCGCCAGCCAGCAGATGAGCGCACCGGCCAGCAGATAGTCCAGCGCCGTCCTGACGGGCGGCACCCCCACCCGGGTCAGCGCCTCTCTGCTCGGCCATGCGGTCCCTGCGCCGATCGGCATCCCGAAGCCCTCTCTCTCGGCTCCGATGCTACGGAGCCGAGCGGCCGGCGGAATCCTCTCCCGGGTGGAGCGGGGAAGGGCACCGGGCTCCACCCGTGGGTGGAGCTCGGCGGACACGCGCTCGATACGGATGAACCCGAAATATCTTGACTGCTCATTCCATATAAGCTACGGTCGGGAACATGGCACGGACCAGGGAGTTCGACACGGAGGCGGCCGTGGAGGCCGCGATGTCGGTGTTCCGGCAGAAGGGCTTCGAAGGGGCTTCGATCCAGGACCTCGTCGACGCGACGAACGTCGGGCGCGGCTCCCTCTACGGAGCCTTCGGGAGCAAGGAGGGGCTCTACCTCGCGGCGCTGGACCGGTACCGCGAGCGGTACGCCGCCCCTCTGTCCGAAATGCTCACGGCGGACATGCCCGCCCGCAGGCTCATCCGCGAGGTCATGACCGGCGTGGTCGACGAGATCGTGCGGGACGGCAGCCGGCAGGCGTGCCTGATCGTGGCCGGGTCCATGGAACGGGCCCACCGCGAGGACGAGGTCCGCGACCGGCTGCGCGGGACGATCGAGTCGCTGGAGGAGTCCTTGACCCGGCTCATCACGCGCGCCCAGGCGGCCGGCGAGCTGGCCGAGGACCGCAGCGCCGTCGACACCGCGCAGTTCCTGGTGATGTGCCTGCAAGGGCTGCGCGTGATCGGGGCGGTCCGTCCCGACCGGACCTCGTTGATGGCGACAGTGGACACCGCCTTGCGCTGCCTCAACTGAGGCGGGCGGAGCCCCGGACGGCACCGTTCACACCCGATCTCCCGGGTCCATCCCTGTTCTATTTCTGTAATGATCGTTCATTATTTAAATGCTCGGAGGCTCTCATGACCACACGTCCCCCCAACACGATCGGCGTCGGCATAGTCGGAGGAAGCATCGGCGGATGGGCCGCGCTCGGCCACGTTCCCGCGCTGCGTGCGCTGCCCGGCTACGACCTGCGAGCGGTCAGTACCTCGCGCAGGGAGTCCGCCGAGGCCGCCGCGAAGGAGTTCGGCGCCGCTGCCGCCTACGACAGCCACGTGGAACTCATCGCCGACACCGGCGTCGACCTGGTCGTCGTCGCGGTGGCCGAACTGACCGTGCCCGAGAAGTACTTCGGCGGGGCGGCGGCAGACGTGACCAGCCCGGCCCACAACGTCGCGCAGCTGTACGCGCAGTTCGCCCGCGACCTGGCCGAAGGCACGCGTGTGGCACCCGACTTCGCCTACGCGCTCACCCGCCACCACGTCATCGACGCCGTTGAGAAAGCGTCCGCGACGGGCGTACGCCAGCGCCTTCGCGCCACCGCGACCGGCGAGGAGGCCTGACGTGAAGGCCGTGGCACTCCAGCACTACGGCGGGCCCGACGTCCTGCGGGTGCGTGAACTGCCCGACCGCCACGCCGGTCCGGGCGAGATCCGCGTCAGGGTGCGTGCGGCGGCGGTCTCTCCCGCCGACACCCTGATCCGGACCGGCATGGCGGCCGGACTGCTCCAGGGACCGCCGCCCCATATCCCCGGGCTGGACGCGGCCGGTGTCGTCGACGAGATCGGAGCGGGAACCCGTACCGGGCTCGCGATCGGCGATCATGTCGTCGCGCTGGTCAATCCGACCCGGCCGGCCGGCGGCGCGTACGCGGAGCACGTGGTACTGCCTGCCGCGTTCGTCGTGAGGGCACCTCGCGACACCGGCCACGCCCAGGCCTCGACGCTGCCCTTGAACGGGCTCACAGCCCGCAGGGCGCTGGACCTTCTGGACCTCGCCCCCGGCCAGGTCCTGACGGTCACGGGGGCGGCGGGCGGCGTCGGCGGATTCGCGGTCCAACTGGCCAAGGCGGAGGGCCTGACGGTCGTGGCCGACGCCTCCCCCGCCGACGAAGCGCTGGTGTCCACGCTGGGCGCGGACGCCGTCGTACGGCGGGGCCGGGACGTGGCGGAGCGCATCCGCGAGGCGGTCCCCGGCGGGGCCGACGGTCTCCTCGACGCCGCCGCCATCGGCGGCACGCTGTCGGCCGCGCTCCGCGACGGCGGGGCCATGGCGGTCGTGCGCGGGCCTGCCGAGCCCGCGAGTGGTACCGCATCCGGCGGACGCGGCATCACCTCGCACTCGGTGTACGTCCACACCTACGACGGACGCCACGACGTCCTGGACCGACTGGCCCGGCAGGCGGAGGACGGCACCCTCACGCTGAGGGTGGCCCGCACCTACCCCATCGACCAGGCCGCCGAGGCCCACCGAGACCTTGAAAGAGGCGGCATCAGGGGCCGCCTCGTCCTCGACTTCTGACGGGGCGACGCCCCGCACGATGAATGGAGCAGCAGAGATGTCCCGACAACTTCAGTCCAAGGTCGTCATCGTCACCGGAGGCACCTCCGGCATGGGCGCGGCCTTCGCCAGACGCGCGGCGTCCGAAGGCGCGACTGTCGTCATCGGCGCGCGCGACGCAGCGCGCGGTGAAGCGACCACGGAGGAGATCGGAGCCATGGGCGGCCGGGCGTTCTTCGTACGGACCGACGTCACGAGGGAGGAGGAGCTGTCCCGCCTCGTGGACTTCGCGGTCAGCGAGTTCGGGGGCCTGCACGGAGCGTTCAACAACGCGGGCGGAGGCGACAACCAGCGCACCCTCGGAGAGACCGACGCCGCCTTCTGGCACAACATGATCGAGGCGAATCTGACCAGCGTGTTCTACAGCCTGAAGTACGAGATCCCGGCCATCGCGGCGTCGGGCGGTGGCGGGATCGTGAACAACGCCTCCACGGCCGGCGCGGTGGGTGACGCGAGCATGCCCGCCTATACGGCGGCCAAGCACGGTGTGGTGGGCCTGACCCGCTCCGCCTCGCTCGACTCGGCGAAAGAAGGCGTCAGGGTCAACGCGCTGTTGACCGGGCTCATCGACACACCTCTGTGGCGCACCGCCGTGGCGGCCTACCCGGAGATCGAGAACCTGTTTCTGGGACAGCTGCCGACCGGACGGGCGGGCTCCGAGGAAGATGTCGCCGCGTTCACCGCTTTTCTCCTCAGCGACGAGAGCACGTTCATCAACGGCGCCGCGCTCGCCGTGGACGGCGGCTTCACCGCCCGCTGACATCCCGTCGGCGCGGGCGCGGACCGTGCGCGGGCCGGAGGAAGATCTCCGGGCCCGCGCACCTGGCACGCGCAGTCGCTCCGCCGCGGGTCAGACGTCGATCCTGGCGCGGTCCAGCGTCGCGGCCGAGCTGGTGATGAACTCCTTGCGGGGCGCGACCTCGTTGCCCATGAGCAGGTCGAAGACCTGCTCGGACGATTCGAGGTCCCCGATGTTGATCCGCCGCAGGGTGCGGTGGCGCGGGTCCATCGTGGTCTCCGCGAGCTGGTCGGCGTCCATCTCACCGAGGCCCTTGTAGCGCTGGATGGAGTCCTTGTAGCGCACGTTCTTGCGCTGGAACTCCAGGAGCGTCTGCCGCAGCTCGTTGTCCGAGTACGTGTAGACGTACTTGTCCTGGCCCTTCTTGGGCTGCACGAGCTCCACCCGGTGCAGGGGCGGCACCGCCGCGAAGACGCGACCCGCCTCCACCATCGAGCGCATGTAGCGCTGGAACAGCGTCAGCAGCAGACAGCGGATGTGGGCCCCGTCGACATCGGCGTCGACCAGCAGCACGATCTTGCCGTAGCGCGCGGCGTCGATGTCGAACGTCCTGCCCGACCCGGCCCCTATGACCTGGATGATCGCGCCGCACTCGGCGTTCTTCAGCATGTCGGACACCGACGACTTCTGAACGTTCAGGATCTTGCCCCGGATCGGCAGCAGTGCCTGGAATTCGCTGTTCCGGGCGAGCTTGGCCGTACCGAGCGCCGAGTCCCCCTCCACGATGAACAGCTCGCTGCGCTCCACGTCGTCGCTGCGGCAGTCGGCGAGCTTGGCCGGCAGCGAGGAGGTCTCCAGCGCCGTCTTCCTGCGCTGCGCCTCCTTGTGCTGACGGGCGGCGATACGCGTACGGGCCGCGGCGACGACCTTCTCCAGCACGGCGCGCGCCTGCGCCTTCGCATCGCGCTTGGTCGACGTCAGGAACTCCTTGAGCTCCTTGGAGACCACGTTGGCGACGATCCGGTTGGCCGCCGACGTCCCGAGGATCTCCTTGGTCTGCCCCTCGAACTGCGGCTCGGCCAGCCGCACCGTGACCACGGCCGTGAGCCCTTCCAGGGCGTCGTCCTTGACGACGTCGTCCTCGGCGACGCGCAGGAGCTTCGCCGAGCGCAGCGTCTCGTTGACCGTCTTGGTCACGGCGCGCTCGAAGCCGGTCATGTGCGTGCCGCCCTTGGGGGTGGCGATGATGTTGACGTAGCTGCGCATCGTGGTGTCGTACCCGGTGCCCCAGCGCAGCGCGATGTCGACGCCCAGCTCGCGGGTGACCTCGGTGGGCGTCATATGACCGCGGTCGTCCAGGACGGGCACGGTCTCCTTGAAGACGCCCTGGCCGGTCAGCCGCAGCACGTCGCAGACGGCCTTGTCCTGCGCCAGGTACTCGCAGAACTCGCTGATCCCGCCGTCGTAGCGGAACGTCTCCTCGATCGTCTCGCCGCCCTCGCTCTCGCCGGCCGCCCGCTCGTCGCGCACGACGATGGTCAGGCCGGGCACGAGGAAGGCGGTCTGGCGGGCCCGCTGGTGCAGCGTCTCCAGCGAGAGCCTGGCGTCCTTGAGGAAGATCTGCCGGTCCGCCCAGTACCGGATCCGGGTGCCGGTGCGCGTCTTGGGCACCCGCTTGCCCTTGAGCAGCCCGTTCGCGGGGTCGAAGGGGGCGTCGGGGCCCGATTCCGTGAACATGCCGGGGACACCGCGGCGGAAGCTGATCGCGTGCACGGCGCTGTTGCGGTCCACCTCGACGTCCAGCCGGGCCGAGAGGGCGTTGACGACGGAGGCGCCCACGCCGTGCAGACCGCCGGACGCCGCGTACGAGCCGCCGCCGAACTTTCCGCCCGCGTGGAGCTTCGTCATGACGACCTCGATACCGGAGAGGCCGGTCTTGGGCTCGACGTCGACAGGGATGCCCCGGCCGTTGTCCTTGACCTCGACGGAGCCGTCCTCGTGCAGAGTGACGTCGATATGGTCGCAGTAACCCCCCAGGGCCTCGTCGACGGAGTTGTCGATGATTTCCCAGAGGCAGTGCATCAGGCCACGGCTGTCGGTGGACCCGATGTACATACCGGGTCGCTTCCGGACCGCTTCGAGCCCCTCAAGGACGAGCAGGTGCCGCGCGGTGTAGTTGGAACCGTCACGGTCTGCGGTCAGCAGCGCACTGGACGGCACGGACGTCTCGGCGGTCACGCGGTTCGCTCCTCGCTGAATTTGAAATGTGGCCCGGTGGGTAAGGGCCCGGCATCGGTCGCCGCTCAGAGGGTACAGAGGCCTGGTAGAGCCGTTGTAGCGCCACCCTATTGAATTCTCATGCTAGCCGAGGCTCGCATGAGTGTTCGATCCCTCGATGGAGTGAAGCACACATCACGTTCCCTTCCAGGCATGAACCATTTAGGCTCCGGGCACGTCCTCATCAACAACCGGCAAGCCGGCCGGGAGGATCGACCCCCTGACAAGCAACGCGAAACCGTAAAGCTAAGCAATACGGCTCATTCGCCGCCAACCGGCGACAGACAGCCGCCTCGGGAAGAAGTTTCGAGGAAAGGCCGCGAGCGGGAACGTTTTCGGCCTGGTTGGATGTTGACCCTGGTACGACAGCTCGTCGAGCTAGAGAAGAGGCGACGTGACTACTGTTCTGACCCCCGCGAGCCCGCTGACGGCCGCTGACCGCTGCGACCGCTGCGGCGCCCAGGCATATCTGCGCGTCGTCCTGACCAGCGGTGGTGAACTGCTCTTCTGCGCCCATCACGGACGCAAGTTCGAGCCGGAACTCAAGAAGATCGCCGCGGAAATACAGGATGAGACCGACCGACTGACGGCCGTGCAGGCCGCCGCCGGTGAAGAGGAACGCTGATCCCTCGCATCCACGACGAGCCAAGGGCCGATCCAGGACCGGCCGACGGGCCGCCACCCCGGCAGACACCGGGACGGCGGCCCGTTCTCGTTGATCAGCGCCTGGATCAGCGCCTGACGGCCCTCAGCGCGTAAGCCCCGTTCCCGTGGCCTCGGCCACCTGGTCCCCCGCCGAGGTGATCCGGGTGTAGACCCCCGGACTCCCGGCCTTCCCGCAGCCGCTTCCCCACGAGACCAGCCCGATGAGCCGCCCACGGGCCACCAGCGGCCCTCCGCTGTCGCCCTGGCAGGCGTCGTGCCCGCCATCGGGATCGCCGGCGCAGAGCATCGTAGAGGCCTCGTAGCGGCCCCCTGAGCCCCCGGGGTAGGCCCGCTCGCACTCGGAGTCCGCCAGGACCGTCACCGGGGCGGAGCGCAGCGCGGAGGCGTATGCGCCCCGGCCGCTGGTGTCGCCCCAGCCGAACACCTTCGCCGGGGTGCCGGGGGCCAGGGCCTCCGAGCCCGGATCGGCCGGCCTCACGGTGTACCGCGCGGGCAGCGGCTCGGCCAGCGTCAGCACCGCGAGGTCCGAGGCGTGGGTCGCCGGGTCGTACGCCGGATCGATCCGTACGGAACCGACCCGCACCTCCCTGCCGCCCTTCCCCCGCAGCTCCTCCCGGCCCGCGATGACCCGCAGGTCGGTCACGTCCTCGGGCTTCACCCCGAGCACGTCCCTGCCCATGCAGTGCGCGGCCGTGAGCACCTTCGTGGGCGCCACGACCGCGCCGCCGCAGAACTGGCCCGCGCGGGTGTTCCCGAACCGCTCACGGCTGGACAGCGCCACGACCCAGGGACTCTCAGCGGCCGGAGCCGGCTCCCCTCCCACGACCACGCGGTCCGCGGCGGCCGGCACGGGGGACACGAGCGGCAGCACCGCCCCCGCGGCGATCGTGGCCAGTCCTCCCGTGAGCACTCGGGCAATAGGGCGACGCATACTGACTCCTGACTCTCCGGTGACTCCTACTGACACAGAGTCACCCATTGAGCCGACAAACGCATCCCCGCAACGCCTGAGGGCCCGCAATCCCGGTCGGGATCGCGGGCCCTCGGAACGGGCTGCGCAAGGCAGGAGAAACCGGCCTAGTCCAGGTAGTCGCGCAGAACCTGCGAACGCGACGGGTGACGGAGCTTGGACATCGTCTTCGACTCGATCTGACGAATGCGCTCACGCGTCACGCCGTAGACCTTGCCGATCTCGTCCAGTGTCTTGGGCTGGCCGTCGGTCAGACCGAAGCGCATGGAGACCACGCCGGCCTCACGCTCGGAGAGCGTGTCGAGCACCGAGTGCAGCTGCTCCTGGAGAAGCGTGAAACTGACCGCGTCGGCCGGGACGACCGCCTCGGAGTCCTCGATGAGGTCACCGAACTCGCTGTCCCCGTCCTCACCCAGCGGGGTGTGCAGGGAGATCGGCTCGCGACCGTACTTCTGGACCTCGATGACCTTCTCAGGGGTCATGTCGAGCTCCTTGGCCAGCTCCTCCGGGGTGGGCTCACGGCCCAGGTCCTGGAGCATCTGACGCTGCACGCGCGCGAGCTTGTTGATGACCTCGACCATGTGCACCGGGATACGGATGGTGCGGGCCTGGTCGGCCATGGCGCGGGTGATCGCCTGCCGGATCCACCAGGTGGCGTACGTCGAGAACTTGTAGCCCTTGGTGTAGTCGAACTTCTCGACCGCGCGGATCAGACCCAGGTTGCCCTCCTGGATCAGGTCCAGGAAGAGCATGCCGCGGCCGGTGTAGCGCTTGGCCAGCGAGACCACCAGTCGGAGGTTGGCCTCCAGCAGGTGGTTCTTGGCGCGGCGCCCGTCCTCGGCGATGATCTCCAGCTCGCGCTTGAGCTTGGGGGCGAGCTTGTCGGCGTTCGCCAGCTTGTCCTCGGCGAACAGACCGGCCTCGATCCGCTTGGCGAGTTCGACCTCCTGCTCGGCGTTGAGGAGCGGGACCTTGCCGATCTGCTTGAGGTAGTCCTTGACCGGGTCGGCGGTGGCGCCCGCGACGGCGACCTGCTGGGCGGGCGCGTCGTCCTCGTCGTCGTCGGAGAGTACGAAGCCCTTGTTCTCGCCCTCGGTCTCCTCCTCCTCGCCCTTGCCCGCCTGGACCTCCTCGGCCGTCTCCTCGCCCTCGGCGGCCTCGTCGGCGTCCTTCTTGCCCGCGGTCTTCTTCGCCGCGACCTTCTTGACGGCGGTCTTCTTGGCCGCCGCCTTCTTGGCCACGGTCTTCTTCGCCGCCGTCTTCCTGGCGGGCGCGGCACTCTCGTCGGCGGGCGTCTCGACGGTCTCGGCGACCGGGGCGGCGGTGGCCGCGACGGTCTTCGTATGAACGGTCTTGGCGGCGACTGTCTTGGTGGCGGTGCGCTTCGCCGGGCTCTTCGCAGCGACGCTCTTGCGGGCGCGCTTCGGCGACTCCGCGGCACTGACCATCAGCGTCACACCCTCTTCCTCGAGGATCTGGTTGAGGCTGCGCAGAACATTCTTCCACTGGGTTGGCGGAATCTGGTCAGCCTCGAAGGCCCGACGCACGTCGTCGCCGGCGATCTGCCCATCAGCCTTTCCCCGCTCGATGAGCGCCATCACAGACTCGGACTCGGCGATCTCCGGCGGGAGCGTACGGGATGTGCTGGCCGACACGAACAACCTCTCGGAACGATGGAAACGGCTTCCGGCTCCCTCCCCAAGGATCGGGGCGGAGCCGACGACCGTCGACTGGGGATGCGCCGACGGCGCGGGCTGGACCTCGGAGGCTGGATACAGCGCCACTCCTCGTGGCGCTATTCCCTCTGTGGCTGTCACCTCTTAGGTCATCGCCCTGCCTCGTGGAGTGTTACGCCCAATCCACGTGGCCCGAGTCACACCTCATTTACGGCAAAGCAGCCAGAAGGGTTTTATCGCGCGTTCGTGCCGCCGGTCCCTGGGGTCCGGCGGCACGTGACGCGTACGCCCCCGTCCGTCCTGACCTCTCTTTTCCTGCTCGGCACCGCGGGACTCGCCCTCAGTACCCCCGTGACCGCGTCAGTGCTCGCGCGGCGCGGGAACGACTCGTTCCACTTCAGGGTGCACCATCAGAAGCTGCCGCATGGCGGATTCGGCCCCCTGGGAGTCGCCCGCCGCCAGGGCCTCGACGATCCGCGCGTGGTGCGCCAGCGACGCGTCGGTGGGTCGGTCACAGCCCGTGACGGGGCCGCCGGAGACCTGGAGGGCCGCCGAGACGATCCCCGACAGGTGCTCCAGCATCCGGTTGCCCGCGAGCTGGATCAGCAGGGAGTGGAACTCGGCGTCGGCGCGCGAGAACGTGATCGAGTCGGCCTGGGCGATGGCGTGCCCCATGATCTCGACCATGTCGGCCAGCCGCTGCTGGACGTCCTCCCGGCCGTGGCCGGCGGCGAGACGGGCGGCGAGCGGCTCGATCGTCCAGCGCAGCTCGGTCAGTTCGCGGCGCTGGTCGTCACGCTGGGGGCCGAACGCCCGCCACTCGATGATGTCGGCGTCCAGCAGGTTCCAGTCGCTGACCGGCCGGACCCGGGTGCCGACGTTGGGGCGGGCGCTGACGAGGCCCTTGGCCTCAAGGACGCGCAGCGACTCGCGGACCACCGTGCGGGAGACCTCGAAGCGCTGGCCGATCTCCTCCGGTACGAGCGGCCGGTCGGCGCCCAGATCGCCGGAGACGATCATCTGGCCGAGCTGCTGGACGAGTTGGCCGTGCAGTCCACGGCCCCGGCTGCCCGCCGAGCGCCGGCCGACCCGGCCCAACTCGTTGTCCGTGCCCTCCCAGGCGGGGGTGGGAATGCGGTCGGCGCCGGGCGTCTCCGGGTAGGGGTAGCGGTCGATTCCGCCCGGGGCCGGGAGGCCGGATTCGACTGAGCGGGCGGCGGTCATCATGGTGTGCGCAAGGGTACTCACGCATCCTTTGTCGGCTCCGCTCGTCGGCCCCTTGAGGTCTTTGGTGAAAAGCACACGAAAGGGTGATCGGCGCCCACCCTTCGATTGACGACTTATCGTAAAGAAGCGGGCGGAATCAGGGAGTTATGGGCAAGTGCGATAGCTCCGGTCATCCAGCGATCACCAACGGGCCCTGCGGCGAAGGCTCGTGAACAGATACGCGCAGAGCAGGGCGGACAACGACAGCGCCAGCGCGGCCCCGACGGGCTGGGAAAGCACCCGGCCCGTCGCCACCAGCCAGCGGTCGGCGGCCTCCGGCCATTGCGGCCACGCCAGTTCACGCAGCCTGGCCGGCAGTCCGACGATCGAACGCGCCGACGGGACGGCAAGCCCCTTCTGTACGAGGGGGACGACCACGACCGGTACGGCGAGAACGGCGGCGACCCCGGCGCCGGTGACCCGGAAGATGCCGGCCCCGAGGAGACCCGCCCAGGCGCAGCCGACGGTCAGTCCGGCCCAACTGACCACGAGCGCGGGCCAGTCCGGGGGCACCACGTCCGTGCCCCCGCCGTACACCAGCCTCATGGCCTGTGAGTCGGCGACGACGGTGAGGGCCGCGAGCAGCAGGGCGGCCGTGCCGGTGACGGTGAGTTTGGCGAGCAGCAGGCCGATCCGGCGCGGAACGGTGCCCCGTCCGGCGGCGAGCGCCGGGTAGCGGTACTCGTCGCCGAAGGCGAACGCGCCGAGCAGGCCCGCCCCCAGGGCGGCCGGTGGCAGCGGGAGGAACGCGGGCCAGGCCGCGAGGAGGCCGGGCAGCGGGGTGCCGCCGGTACGGGCGAGCGGCAGGCTCAGGGCGAGGGAGGCGATCAGGACGGCGGCGGCGACCAGCCAGGGGGTCCGTACGCCGAGGAAGCGGCGGAGCTCGTACCAGAAAGGCCGCAGCGGGCTGCGCACGGGCCGCGCGGGCAGCGGAGGCGGCAGGGGGCCGGTGCCGGTCTCCGGGGGCGCCGGCCGTACCTCTGAGGCCGGCGCGGGGGGTGGTGCCGGGCCGGTGTCGCCTGTCTCGTCGGCGAGTTGGTGGACAAGGATGTTGTGCCGGAAGGCCGTCTCGCCCAACTCGGCGCAGTTGCTGCCGAAGACGGTCAGCCGCCCGCCGGAGTCCGTGACGACCTCGACGGAGCGGCGCTCCGCGCGCGCCTCGCGGTTCACGGCGTCGGCGAGCCTGGCCGCGTGCGGGGTACGGATCACGACGCGCGGGCGCAGCCGGGTCCGCGCGAAGTCGGCGGCGTCCTGGTCGGCGACGAGGCGGCCTTCGTGGACGGTGACGACTCGATCGGCGGTGCGGGCCGCCTCCTTGGGATCACTGGTGGTGAAGAGAACGGTGCCGCCATTGGCCGCGTGCGCCCGGAGCAGTCCGTGCAGCCAGCCGCTCTCACGGGGGGAGAGACCGGCGGCGGGTTCGTCGAGGACGAGCGTGTGCGGGTCGCCCAACAGGGCGGCGGCGAGGCCGAGTCTGCGGTCCATGCCGAGGGAGAGGGAGCCCAGCGGTTCGTCGCGCAGGGCGCCGATGCCGACCAGGTCGAGCAGGACGTCGGCACGCGCGGCGGGCACGCCGGCGGCGGCGCAGAGCATCCGGAGCTGGCCCTTGGCGGTGCGCGAAGGGTGGCCCGGCACGTCGCCGAGAAGGACGCCGACCTCACGGGCGGGGTGGGCGATGCGGTGGAGGGGCCGGCCTCGGAAGTAGGTGATCCCGCGGCCGGATTCGAGTTCGAGCATCAGCCGCAGGGCGGTGGTCTTGCCGGCGCCCTCGGCGCCGAGCAGGGCCGTGACGCTTCCGGTCGCGGCATCAAAGGTCAGATCGTCCACGGCGGGCGGGAGATCGCGGTGGGGGGTGCTGGTGAGTCCGATGGCCTGGAGCATCGCTTCTCTCGCGGGGAGGTGAGACCGCTCGGGGGCAGTATGAGTACCGCAGAACGATAACGCGACATATCCGACTTATTGCGCAGGGTGGTGACTAGGGGGTGTCAGGCGGTGGGGTCAGACCTCGGGGCGCAGCATCGGCGGGTTGAGGACCGTGGCCCCGCCCGCCCGGAAGAGCTGGGCCGGCCGCCCGCCCTGCCGTGTGGTGGTCCCGCCGGAGGGCACCAGAAAGCCCGGCGTGCCGGTCACCTTGCGGTGGAAGTTACGGGGATCGAGCGCGACGCCCCACACCGCCTCGTACACCCTGCGGAGCTCGCCGACCGTGAACTCCGCCGGGCAGAAGGCGGTGGCCAGCGAGGAGTACTCGATCTTGGAGCGGGCCCGCTCCACCCCGTCCCCGAGGATGCGCGCGTGGTCGAAGGCGAGCGGCGCGGGCTGTTCGTCGTCACGGCCGAAGCCGCCCTCGTAGTCGAGCAGCGCGTCCACCGGGGCCCAGCGGGCGCTGTTGGCGTCACCACCCGCGCGGGGTGCGGGCAGGTCGGGCGCGAGCGCCAGATGGGCGACACTCACGACCCTCATCCGGGGGTCGCGCTCCGGGGCGCCGTAGGTGGCGAGCTGTTCCAGATGGGCGCCGTTCGCCGCGGGCGAGGCCGGGTCGTGCGCGCACAGCCCCGTCTCCTCGGCCAGCTCGCGCGCGGCCGCCGCACCAAGATCCTCATCGCCCTTGACGAAGCCGCCGGGCAGCGCCCAGCGCCCCTGGAAGGGTGCCTCACCACGCCGTACAACCAGTGCGCACAGGGCGTGGCGGCGCACGGTGAGCACGACCAGGTCGACGGTGACTGCGAAAGGGGGGTAAGCCGACGGGTCGTAGGGCGACATGCCGGTGATCTTAGTCGTCTGCCTGACGATAAACACCCGTTCCGCTCAGGTCCGCCGACTTCTTCGCCGCCCCGGCGCCGGGCTCCACGGCGCCCAAACCCGGCGACCGCCCACTCGGCCGTCCGGCTTCCGGCAGGACGTGGGAGGACGTGGGAAGCGGCGTTCGCACGGCCTGTGCGGCGCGTCGGGTGAGGCGCGGGGCGAGAGGCGCCGTCGCACCCTCGCTCCCCCCACCGGGCACTCGGCACCTGTGGCAGGCCCCTCTCTCACCTGCCGCTTTTCGTCCCCCGCTGCCCACCGCGGCCGGCGGTCCGGCCACGCGGCACCGGGCCGCCGGGCCGGGACCTCGGTGCCGGCACCGTCCTGGGCGCCTCCTTCTTGATCGTCGCCCTTTTGATCGTCGCTTTCCTCACCACCCTCTTCATCGTCTTCCTGGCCTGCTTCGTCGTGGACTGCCGCGCCCGGCGGGGACGCGGGCTCCCCGTGGCGGTTTCGGTGGCGGTGGCGATGCGCTCCGCGCGCATGCAGCGCCGCAGGGTCTCCGGATCCAGCCCTTCGTTGAAGGCCTGGTGGAGGAGTTGGGCGAAGGTGTACGTGGGGTCGAGCCGCAGGGCCAGGCCGAGCGCGACCCGGGCCGCCGGTTCGTCTCCGCAGGACCAGGCGACCCACCCGGCGAGGGTCAGCGGCGCGACCGCGTGTTCGGCGTAGGAACCGACGCACCGGCGGGCCAGGGCCCGCCAGAGCCGCAGCGCCGCCTCCGCGTCGGGCCCCTCCATCCACTGGGCCGCGCGGTCGCGGATCTCCCGGTCCTGAAGGCCGATGATGACCGCCGCCGCTTCATCGTCGGCGATGAGCAGGTCGTCCGTGGTGTCCGTGCCCTCGACAGCTCCCCCGCCGGCCCGCCCGCCCTCTTCCCTGCGCGGCGGCGCGGGTGGCGTCTGTGCCAGACGGTCCATCAGTCCCCGGGCGGTCCGGAGTGTCGACGCCCCGACCTCCTCGCGGTCCCCACCGCCCAGGATCATCGGCACCAGCGCGCCCGCGGCCTCGTCCAGCGCCTGTTCCTGTTCCGCCGCCCTGCTCGCCGAACCGGGCCAGGGCTCCAGTCGTGCCTCCATCTCCCTGAGAGATCCCCGCACTTGGATCCCCGCGTAGGTGGACGCCGCGGCCATCACGGAGGTACCGGGCAGTGCCAGCGGGGTGCCCTCCGGTGGACAACAGCGCGTGTCCGGGCAGCAGTAGGACCAGAAACGGCCGTCGGAGATGCAGAGCACCTCGTGCACGGGGATGTCGAGGCCGCCGAAGCCCGTGCGGATCAGCTGCGCGAGCGGCTGCAGGCGGTCGCGTACGCCACGGCCCGTGGCACCCTCCCCCGGATCCTGGCAGAGGAAGGCGACAATCCCGTCCGGCCGGGACCCGCGCCGCTCGCTCCCCTCCACCAGGCACAGGGCCAACTGCTCGGAGACCGGCGCCCATTCGCGGGGCGAGCGCGGGATCCCAAGCCTCAGCCGCCCGCCGAAGCGGCCCTCCTCACCGTGCAGCGCGACGAGAACGATCGAGTCGGAGGGATGGAATCCCATCAGAAATGGCAGGGCATCGGCGAGCTCGGCAGGGCTGCGCAGGGTGACTTGCTGCTGGTCGGCGGGACGGGTCGGTTCGCTGTGCTTGTTCATGACTCGACGGTCCCGCGTAAGCCGGAATCCCGCGACCCCTGTGGATAACGTTATCCACAGGCCGGCTCCGGCATTCGCGATCTGTCGTTGCGCGCGAGCCGGTCCACCCGGCCTGGGCCAGTACGTCTAGCCGGCCTGGGCCAGTACCAGCGGGAGTACCTGATCGGCGCCCTGCTGGCGCAGCAGGCGTGCGCCCACCGCCATGGTCCAGCCGGAGTCGGCGTAGTCGTCGACAAGCAGGACCGGGCCAGGCGTGTCGGCCAGAGCCGCGGCGAGTTCGCCGGAGACCGCGAACGAGGCGGCCAGGGCGCGCAGCCGCTGGGCGGAGTTGCTGCGATGCGCCGCGTGCTCGTCGGCCTGCGGCGTGTAGACCAGGCTGCCCAGCAGCGGGAGCCGTCCGACCCGGGCCACGCCCTCGGCCAGTGAGGCGACCAGTCGCGGGCGGGAGCGGGAGGGCATGGCGACGACGCCCACCGGCCGGGCCACCGCGTCGGGGGAGCCACTGGCCCAGCCGCCCGGCGAGCGGGCCCAGTCGGCCAGCACCGTCACGACCGCGTTCAGCACGTCGTCCGGGACCTGCCCGTCCGCCGCCTGCGCCGACAGGAGCGGACGCAGGCGGTTGCCCCAGCCGATGTCCGACAGCCTGCCCAGCGCACGTCCCGTGACTGCCTGCTGCCCAGCGGGAATTCGGCCCTTGAGGTCCATGCCGACAGCGGCGAGACCGGTCGGCCACATCTTGCGGGGCTCGACCTCGACTCCCGGACGGTCCAGCTCGCCCGTCGCCGCCGCGAGGGCCGCGGCGGAGACCGCGGGATCGAGCCAGGGCCCGGCGCAGGTGTCGCAGCGACCGCAGGGGGCCGCCTTCTCGTCGTCGAGCTGCCGCTGCAGGAACTCCATCCGGCAACCGGTGGTCGCCACATAGTCCCGCATGGCCTGCTGTTCGGCGGCCCGCTGCTTGGCGACCCAGGCATACCGCTCCGCGTCGTACGCCCACGGCTGCCCCGTCGCGGTCCAGCCCCCCTTCACGCGCTTGACCGCCCCGTCCACGTCCAGCACCTTCAGCATCGTCTCAAGACGCGAGCGCCGAAGATCCACCAACGGCTCCAGGGCCGGCAGCGACAGCGGACGGCCCGCGTCCTCCAGGACCGCCAGCGTGCGCCGGACCTGTTCCTCGGGAGGGAAGCCCACCGACGCGAAGTACGCCCAGATCGCCTCGTCCTCCCGCCCCGGCAGAAGCAGCACATCCGCGTGGTCCACACCGCGCCCCGCACGCCCCACCTGCTGGTAATAGGCGATCGGGGACGAGGGCGACCCCAGGTGCACGACGAATCCCAGGTCCGGCTTGTCGAAGCCCATTCCCAGCGCCGAGGTCGCCACCAGCGCCTTCACCCGGTTCGCCAGCAGATCCTCCTCCGCCTGGAGCCGGTCGGCGTTCTCCGTCTTGCCCGTGTAGGAGGCCACCGGATACCCGCGCTGGCGCAGGAACGCCGCGACCTCCTCCGCCGCCGCGACCGTCAGCGTGTAAATGATCCCCGAACCCGGCAGATCGCCCAGCCGCTCCCCCAGCCACGCCAGCCGGTTCGCCGCGTTCGGCAGCTCCAGGACACCCAGCCTGAGGCTCTCCCGGTCCAGCGGCCCCCGCAGAACAAGGGCGTCCTCACCCCCCGTCCCCAACTGCTCGGCCACATCGGCGGTCACCCGCGCGTTCGCCGTCGCCGTCGTGGCCAGCACCGGCACCCCGGTCGGCAACTCCGCCAGCATCGTGCGCAACCGGCGGTAGTCGGGCCGGAAGTCGTGCCCCCAGTCGGAGATGCAGTGCGCCTCGTCGACCACGAGCAGACCGGTCGTGGCCGCGAGCCCGGGCAGCACCTGATCGCGGAAATCCACGGAGTTGAGACGCTCCGGACTGACGAGCAGCACGTCTGTCTCGCCGCGCTCGACCTCCCCGTAGATCGTCTCCCACTCCTCCGGGTTGGCCGAGTTGATCGTGCGGGCCTGGATCCCGGCTCGCGCCGCCGCCTCGACCTGGTTACGCATCAGCGCCAGCAGCGGCGAGATGATCACCGTCGGACCCGCGCCACGCCGGCGCAGCAACGCGGTGGCCACGAAGTACACGGCCGACTTGCCCCAACCGGTGCGCTGCACCACCAGCGCCCGCCTGCGCTCCTCCACCAGGGCGGCCACCGCCTGCCACTGGTCCTCCCGCAGCCGCGCCGAACCCCCGGGGGCACCGACGAGCTCGGCGAGGACGGTGTCGGCTTCAGCACGGAGCTCCAGGTTGTCCATGCCCCCCATGCAACCCGATGCCACTGACAATCGGCGAATCCCAGGCAGGGATATCACCGCCATTCCCCCCTATTCCGGTCAGCGACGTCATTTGCTCGTTGCCGCCCGCCCAAGTGCCCGCAAGAATTGGAGAAGCCCCCCGCACGGTCGGATCGTTCGCGGTCCGGAGGGACTGTGCCCCGGCGTGCCTCACCCGACCCAGCCCGCACTGTGGGCGCGTATGCGAAGGGAGGAACGTGACCTTCGGATTCGCTCCGTCCGCAGCCTCATCGATCACGACAGCCGATTCCGTCACCCGCCTCGCCAGGACACTTGAGCCCGCCGAGTGGGCGGCGGCCGGCATACCCCTGCTCCGTTCCCCACGCGAGGTCGTGAGCGGTCTGCACTCCCGCCACCGGCCGACTCCTGCGACAGCGATCGTCGCCGTGCTCGACCACGAGGAACGTCTCGCGGCCAGCGCCTCGTTCGCCCCGAGGGCGGTGCCGGTAGACGGCTGGGAGTTCCGGAACGCCCTGCTGGCGCATCTGCGCCGGGTCATCCCGCACGATCTGCGCCGCCGTACCCCGGTGCGTACCGCCGTACTTCTCTACTGCCGTGACGGCGACGAGCGTTGGACCGAGGAGGACGGGGCGTGGATGTGGGGGCTGCGGGACGCCTGCACACTGCACGGCCTGCGCTGCGGCGCCTACATCACCCTCACACGGGGCGGCTGGCAGGTGCTGGGTGAGGGCCGGGGCGGCCGTCGGCCCAGCTCCGACTCACCGCCCGAGAGCCTGGCCGAGACGGTGATCGACCCCGCTCCCACGCCGGTACGTTCCGGTGGCGGCGCGGTGGACGCGCTGCGCCGCGCGGCGGCCCGCTGACCGCTCGCGCGTCGTCGGCCGGCCGGGCCGTCCACCGGTCGCCTCGTCGCCGCCGGCCCGGCCGCCCACGCGGGGCAGCCGGGTCGTGGCCGATCCGGACCAGGACCGCGGCCATGTCCGGCCTCGGCCCTCCGCCGGGGAAACCGGTGTCAGACGCCCGCGCCGAGCACGGAGTTGACCCGCTGCGGGTCACCGCAGACGACGAGCAGCGCGCCGGCCTGCTTCCGCGCCGCCGGCAGGACGCTCGCGGCGCTGTCGGCGTCGCCACCGTTGAGCGCGACGACGACCACGGGCCGCGCCTTCGCGCGGTCCAGCGCCGAGGCGTCGGCGAAGAAGACGTCCTCGCCCGTGTCGTGCTGCTCCCAGTAGGAGTTCTCACCGAAGGACAGCTCGTGCGCGGCCCACGGGTGCTGTTCGCCCGTGGTGAGTACGAGGATGTCGCCCGGCGCGCGACCGGAGTCCAGCAGCAGGTCGACCGCCTCGTCGGCGGCGTCCAGCGCACCGTCCGCCGAGGCGGGGATCAGTTGGAGCTGAGGTTCGGCAGGGGTCTCCTGCGGGACGGCCGCGGGCCGTTCGGCGGGGGCCTGCGAGCGCTCCGGCGGTGCGGGCCTCGCGGGACCGCGACCCGGATGTCCGGGACGCGGTGTGGCCGAGGACCGCGGCCCCGGGACGGCGCGCGGACCGGGAACGGGACGCGGACCGGGACGGGGGCCGGGAACGGGACGGGGGTTCGGCGCGGTACGGCCGGTGGCCGGAGTGGCGCGCGGACCCTGGGCACTCTCGTGAATCTGAGGCTCCTCGGGGATGAGAGGCATGGGTGGATGTCTATCAAACGCAGACGCGCAAGTCACCGGGGGGTGGGCACATCTGCGCCATATGTATCGCTTGGCGGGTACGGCCGGGGCGGTGCACGGGCCGAACTCGCCGAACCGGACAGGCCGGTCACGTCGGATGGTTCACGCGAGTCTTCGTCGCGGATCGTGGTAACGAGCGGTTCGCGTCAGGGCGTTCGCGTCAGAAGTCGAAGCCGAGCTGACCCTCGCTCTCCACCGGCTCCGCCTCGGCGGAGATCCTGACCTTCTTGAGATGGCGCCACCGGGGCAGTGCGTCAAGATAGGCCCACGAGAGCCGGTGGTACGAGGTCGGCCCCCGTTCCAGCAGCGCGGCCTTGTGCACCGGCGAGGGGTATCCGACGTTGTCGTGGAAGGCGAAACCCTCGCATTCCTCGGACGTGGCGGCCAGTTCGGCCATCATCGTGTCCCTGCGCACCTTGGCCAGCACCGAGGCGGCGGCCACCGAGACGCAGGAGATGTCGCCCTTGATGACCGTCCGGACCTGCCAGGGCTTGCCGAGGTAGTCGTGTTTGCCGTCCAGGATCACGGCGTCTGGCCGCACCGGCAGTGCGTTCAGGGCACGTTCGGCGGCGAGCCGAAGCGCCGCCGTCATCCCCCGGTCGTCGATCTCCTCCGGCGAGGCGTGCCCTATCGCGTGGGCGGTCACCCACGATTCGAGCTCCAGCGCCATGTCGGCGCGGCGCTTGGGACTGATCAGCTTGGAGTCGGTGAGTCCGACGGGGGCCCGGCGCAGGCCCGTGACAGCCGCGCAGACCGTCACCGGTCCCGCCCACGCTCCGCGTCCGACCTCGTCGACACCAGCGATGATCTTGGCACCGGTGGTGGCGCGGAGCGATCGCTCTACGGCGTGGGTAGGTGGTTCGTACGGCATGGCGCTTGCAAGGTTACGCCGCCCGGGGCCCACGCGTCACCCCGGGTTCCCCCGGCCGTACGCGACCGCTCCCCCCGGCCGTCACCGCCGGGCGCCGTACGCCCCAACACCCCCTCGACACAAAGGAGTACGACGCGTCCCGGCAGCGCGGAGCCCGCCCCGTCGGCGGGCTCACCGCGGAGTCGCGCGTCAGCCCGAGGACGACCGGAGCATCGGCAGCATGACCTGGTCGATGAGCTCCGCGATCTCCGCGTCGGGCCATTCGCTGGTGCACACCTTCGACCGGTACATCAGCACGGCCGGGATGACGTCGAAGATCATCGAGCCGGTGACGTCGGGCCGCACGTCACCCCGCCGGATACCCCGGCGCACGACTTCCCCGAACAGGTCGGCCGAGGGCTGGATCACTCCGTTCATGATCAGCGCCTGGAAACGCTCGGACGACGACTGGTCGCATTCGTGGAGGACCGCGCGGAGCGCCCACCCCGGCCGCGAGTACATCACCTCCCGGACCAGCCTGGTCAACGCGTAGAGATCGTCGCGGATTCCGCCTAGGTCGGGGGCGTCGTCGAGCGAAGGAAGCCCCGACGCGAGCGCGTCGGCGACGAGATCCTCCTTGGAAGGCCAGCGCCGATACACCGCGGCCTTACCGGTCTGCGCCTCGGCGGCGACACCCTCCATGGTCAGCCCGTTCCAGCCCACCGTGCTCAATTGCTCCAACGCGGCATCGAGAATCGCGCGTTCCAGCACCGGACCGCGGCGTCGTGGCACCACTGTCCGCGACCGAGCGGTGGCCGACGAGCGTGAAGTAACCATCAGCAGATCTCCATGAGGCAAAAATTCAGGCGGCAGCTCCAGTGAACGGTTGCGTTCACTGATGGGGACTCACTACCGTGGACGGCACAGTGAACGCATCCGTTCACTAATTCACTTGGGGGACTCTCGTAGTGACAACCTCTCAACTCGAAGCAGAACGCGAGCCGGGTGCGGCCCGCCGGGAAGGGCGGCCCGGCATCGCCCTGACCGTCATCGCGGCCTGCCAACTCATGGTCGTACTCGACGCGACAATTGTGAATATCGCGCTCCCGCACATCCAGGATGCCCTCAGTTTCTCCACCACGGACCTCTCCTGGGTCCTGAGCGCGTACACGCTCACCTTCGGTGGTCTGCTGCTCCTCGGTGGCCGCGCGGGCGACATCCTCGGCCGCCGCCGCGTCTTCATGACCGGCATCCTGCTCTTCACCTTCGCCTCGCTGCTCGGCGGTTTCGCCCAGGAGCCGTGGCAGCTCCTCGCCGCCCGCGCGCTCCAGGGGGTCGGCGGCGCCATCGCCTCGCCCACCTCGCTCGCCCTCATCACCACCACGTTCCCCGAGGGGCCCGAACGGAACAGGGCCTTCGGAGTCTTCGCCGCCGTCTCGGCGGGTGGTGGCGCGCTCGGCCTGCTGGCCGGCGGGATGCTCACCGAATGGCTCGACTGGCGCTGGGTGTTCTTCGTCAACGTGCCGATCGGCGTGCTGATCGCCGTACTGGCACCGATGTACATCAGCGAGTCCAAGCGCCACCCGGGCCGTTTCGACCTCTCCGGCGCCGCGACGTCCACCCTGGGCATGGCCTCGCTCGTCTACGGGTTCATCCGCGCCTCGGAGGAAGGCTGGCGCGACTCGCTCACCATCGGGTCGTTCGCGGCGGCCGTGATCCTGCTCGCCGCCTTCGCCCTCGTCGAGTCGCGGGCGAAGGAACCGATCACTCCCCTGAGGATGTTCGCCGACCGGAACCGGTCGGGCACCTACATCATCATGCTGAGCCTGGCCGCGGCCATGTTCGGGATGTTCTTTTTCATCGTGCTGTTCGTGCAGAACGTACTCGACTACAGCCCCATCCAGTCCGGCCTCGCGTTCCTGCCCGTGACCCTCGCGATCGGCTTGGGAGCGGGACTCTCGCAGCGGCTGCTGCCGGTGCTCGGCCCGAAGCCGTTCATGGTCGTCGGCTCGACGATCACGGGCCTCGGACTCTTCTGGCAGACGCTGATCACTCCGGAGAGCTCGTACCTGAGCGGTGTGCTCGGTCCGATGGTGCTCTTCGGCTTCGGCATGGGGCTCAACTTCGTGACCCTCACGCTGACCGCCGTCTCCGGGGTCGCGCAGCACGAGGCGGGCGCCGCTTCGGGCCTGCTCAACGCGAGCCAGCAGGTGGGCGGTTCGCTGGGGCTGTCCATCCTGGTCACCGTCTTCGGTACGGCGAGCCGCAACGAGGCCGAGAAGCAGCTGCCGTCGTTCATGGCGGAGGCGTCGCCGGCCGAGAAGGCGCAGTTCGCCCAGACCCACGAGATGCCGGGGCGCTGGGGCCACGAGGTGCTCACGCAGGGCATCTCGACCGCCTTCATGGCCGCGGTGGGCATGGTGCTCCTGGCACTGCTGACGGCGACGCTGGTGGTCCGGGTACGCAAGAGCGACCTGGAGGCGCTCAGCGGCAAGGCGAGCGCCGCCGGGCCGGTCGCGTAGACCCGTAAGGGACGTCCCCGTGGGGGGGAGGACGTCCCGTACGCAGGAGGTGACGGCGCCCGGCAGGCCCGCGCGGCCCGCCGGGCGAAGCGCCCTCAGTAACCGTCGCCGGTGTGCCCGTCGACGTACCGGTCGCGCCCGCCGACCGAGTCATTCGTCGCGCCCAACGCCAAGCACTCCTCCCAACGAGGGCTGATCGGCCGGTCGTCGAGGATGTCCCTGGCCTTCGACTCGCCCCAACTCGTCGCGTACCACGGCTCGTCCGATCCACCCAGTCCGCGGGCGATGCCCTCCAGCGCACAGGAGCGCAGTGGCTCGGGGAGCGTGTCGAGTGCCGGTACGGCGTCGGCGGAGAGCTGCTGGAAGTACTCGATGTCGATCTTGTCGGAGGTCCGGTAGCGGTCGACGTTCCGCTCGGCGACGAGTGCGTCCGGCGAGATCAGGCCGAAGATCAGAACGCTCGCCGCACCGCTGACGGCCACGGCGCGCGGCAGCCAGCGCCCGCCGAACACACCGGCGGCCATGATCAGGACGATCACGACCCCGAGCCACAGCTCCATCGCGGCCACCGAGACCCGCAGACGCGTCAGCCCGTACGCGTCCACGTACAGGTCCATGCGGCGCAGCGCGGACGCGACGACGACGAGCGTGAGAACGCACAGAACCCCGAGCACGGCGCTCACGAGCGTGCGGTCCCGCGCGCCGTCGCGCGGTGCCCAGCGCCGTGCGAGACCTATCACGAGCAGGGTGAGCAGGGTGGCGCCCAGCAGTTGCCAGAAGCCCTGTGTGGCGTACTCGGAGTACGTCAGACCCGTCTCGCTCAGAACCTTGTCGTAGCCGCCGAACAGCACGGTGAGCTGTACGCCGATGAAGACGGCGAAGAGCAGGTTGAGGACAATCAGCGGCAGCGCCCACTCGACCCGGTTCCGCGCCTTCCCCGGCCGTACGGTGATCCGGTCCCAGTGCAGCGGCGCCGCCGCCGTGTGAGCGGCTGCGAGGGCGCCCACGACGCCGAGGACGAACAGCAGCGTGCGCCACGGTCCGTCGGCGACGGAGACATCGGGCGTCAGCCCGCCGAGCAGATCGGCGAAGGCGGCGTCGGCGCTCGCGAAGAGCGCGCCGAAGACGACGAGCAGGACGGCGGCGGCGACGACCGTACGGACGACGGGTGCCCACCGGCCCCGGGAGCCTTCGGCGCGGTCCCGCACACCCTTCGCGCCCCAGAACAGGCCGGTGCCGACCGAGCCGAACAGCCCGAACGGGCCGAGGACGACGCCCGGCCAGGTGCGACAGCCGTGCAGGGCGAGCGAACCGAGCGCCAGCGCTGACGTCATGGCGAGGAACGTCGGCCAGCCGGCGTCGCGCAGCGCGGGTACGGAGAGCAGCGCGACGCCGCCGACGGCCCAGACCAGGGTCCAGGGGCGCAGCCGCCGTCCGGCCTCCCGCGCGGCGAAGTACGCGCCGAGCGCGGCCGGGACGCTCACGATCAGCAGGTTGAGCCCGAGCCCTTCGCCGAGCAGCAGCCCGCTGAGCAGACCGGTGACGGCGACGCACCAGAGGGTGGCGACGCCGATGCGGGCCGGTTCGTCGGAGCTGATCTCGCCGATCCAGGCGGGAGGATCGCTCCTGGCGGGCTGCCACTGCTGCCAGTTGGTGGGATGCGGCGTCTGCGGCCTGCGTCCGGTGTGCGTCGCGGCGGGCCCGTGGGACGCCTTGCGCGGCTGCGCCGCGGCTCCGGCCCGCGCCGGAGCGCCCGCCTGTGCCGCTACGGCACGCGGACGGGGCACCGCGTCCTGGATGTCCTGCTCGTGCTTTCGCGACGGGCCCGGCTCCGGCTCCCCACCTGCCGCCGGTTCCGGTGCCTCGTTCGAATTCGATGGCGTGTCTGACACTGGCCCCCCTCCCCGCCCGGTGCCATTGCGCACGCCGACAGGCCGGCGCGTGGATCCGGGGCTCACCTAGGCGCACGCCCCGTGGATGATCAACGAGGCGGCGATGGGCCGAGGCTAGCGCCACGCGGCGGTAGCGCCCGTTCCGAGCCGACTCTGTGGCGGGACCGTGACAGTCGCGTGGAGCGCGCCTCTTGAAGAAGACACACGGAACAGCTTTCCGGGGAGCGCCGCTCGGAGAAGCGGGGAGCGCCTCCTACAGAGGCGGTCTCGTCAGCGAGGCCCCGGCGGCAGCCAGTCGGGCAGCGCTTCCGTCTGCTCCACCCAGGTCGCCGGTGGGGCGCCGATGTCCACCGCCGCCACCACTCCCCCGACGATGGCGCAGTTCGTGTCGACGTCGCCGCCCACCTGCGCCGTGTTCCAGAAGGCCCGCTCGAAGTCGCCGAGCGAACGTGCCGCCGACCAGAGTGCGAACGGGACGGTGTCGTGCGCCGTCGTACGCCGGCCGCTGCCCAGCACCGCGGCGACCGTACCGGCGTCGTCGTAGTCGAGCATGTCCCGCGCGCGGCGCAGCCCGGCTCCCACGGCGCTGCGGGGCACGAGCGCGATGACAGCGTCGAGCAGGTCCCCCGGCGCCGGCGGTCCGGCCGGCCCGGCGGCGACGGCGGTCGCCGCGGCCACCGCCATCGCGCCGGCCACGGCCTCGCGGTGCTGATGCGTCGTGTACGCGGAGATCTCGGCCTGGTGCGTGGCCTGCTCGGGGTCGTCGGCGTACCAGGCGCCGAGCGGCGCGATACGCATGGCGGCGCCGTTCCCCCAGGAGCCCTGGCCGTTGAAGAGCCCGGCGGCCAGTTCCCGCCAGTCGCCGCCCTCCCTGACCAGCCGGAGCATGCGGTTCACCGCGGGGCCGTAGCCGCGGTCGAAGTCGTGGTTCGTGGCGAAGGAGCGCGCGAGCGCGTCCTGGTCGACGCGTCCGTGGACGGCGAGGACGGCCAGGACCGAGGTGGCCATCTCGGCGTCGTCCGTCCACTGCCACGGGCCGGGCGGCAGTTCGCGCCGCTTGAGCAGCGGATAGTTCACGGGGACGAAGAACTGTGAGCCGAGCGCGTCTCCTACGGAGAGCCCGCGCAGGCTTGCCATGGCGCGCCGGAAGCGCGGATCGAGCGGATGGGGTGTGGTGTCAGCGGTCATCTCCTCCTCACTCTAACCGGTGACGCCGTACGGCTCCGGGGTGCGCCAGCGCTCGAAAGGCCGGTCCAGGGTGTACCGCCCGTCCTCACCGAGCAGCAGTGTCCGCGACTCCCCGTTGCCGGGATTGGACAGCGACTCGAACTCGGCGACGGACCAGTGGAACCAGCGCATGCAGAAGAGCCGCATGGTCAGGCCGTGGGTGATCAGCAGCACGTTGGGGGGATGGTCGGCGGCCTCGAAGCTCCGGTGCAGGCTCTCCAGGAAGGCGTCGACCCGGTCGTACACGTCGGCGCCGGACTCCCCCTGGGCGAAGCGGTAGAAGAAGTGCCCGTAGGCGTCGCGGTACGCCTTCTGGAGCCGTACGTCCTCGGGGTCCTGCCAGTTGCCCCAGTCCTGTTCGCGCAGCCGGGGCTCCTCGCGGACCCGCACCAGCTCAGGGTCGAGGCCGAAGGCGCGGAAGGTCTCATGGGTGCGGCGGTAGGGCGACACGTACACGCTCACCCGCTCGCGGCCGAACTGCTCGCGCAGCCGTACGCCCGCCTCCTCGGCCTGGCGCCATCCCGTCTCGGTGAGCCTCAGGGAATGGTCGGGTTCACGTTCGTACACCGTGTCGTCGGCGTTGCCCGCCGACTCGCCGTGCCGGACGAGGACGATGCGTCGCGGTCTCACCATGACTCGACCCTAGGGCCTGTCGTGTGGATCTTGACGGGGCACCGGCCGCCGGGCCCTCAGACCGTCCAGCCGGGTTCGAGATCGACCACGTCGCCCGCCAGCGCCGCGACGTCCGCGGCGGTCTGCGCACGGAGCGACAGCCGCTCGACCCGCTCGATCCGGTACTTGCCGTGTTCGGCGGCCGACTGCCACATCGAGAGCACCAGGAACTCGTTGCCCGGGGCGTCCCCGAACACCCCGCGCACCATCCCCGGCGAGCCCGCCATCGCCGGATTCCAGACCTTCTCCTGCATCAGCGCGAAATGCTCGACGCGGTCCTCGTGCACCTTGCTGTGCGCGATCCGGACCACGTCCGCGTCGGTGAACTTCGGCTCGAAACCCGTCTTCACGTCGAAGCGGTAGTCGAAGAGTTTGGCCTGGGCTTCCCTGAAGGTGCCCGACTGCGCGGCGGCCAGCCGGTCGTGGGAGCGCGCCATGAAGGAGTCGTAGAAGGCCCGGCTCTCCCAGAAGGCGAAGACGTGCGCCACCCCCGGCCGCCCCCTGCTCCAGCCCCCGCCCTGTCCCCGGAATCCCGGCTCGCCGAGCAGCCCCGCCCATTTGCGCTGCCCGCGTTCGAAACCACGTCGGTCTGTCACCGTGCAGCGAATCCACTTGACCAGCACCGCGCCATCGTACGGGGCCGAACGTGGCCCAGGTCACGCTCCGGGAGGTCCGCACGCCGGGCACCGCGCCGGATCCCGCACCGATACCCCCGGGCGAGAAGGACCGGATGGCGAGTCGTCGCCATGTGGCGTCAACTCGCCGTTACCGGCAGTGCGTTGTCGGTCCAGCCGACTAGCCTTGCGGTCAGTGATGTTGGACGTACGGAGGGATGACCGGTGAGCAGAAGTCTCAACAGGGGGGTCAAGAAGATCGAGGTCGTCCTCAAATGGGATCCCAGCGAACTGGGCCGGCCGCCGCACGACCTCGACATCGTGGCCGCGACGTACACCGCGAGCACACCGAGCAACCGTCCGGCGTATCTGGTCCACTTCGACAGCCGCTCCCCCGACGGCACGATCATCCTGGAGAGGGAGAGCCGCACGGGCCAGGGCTTCGGCGCCGACGAAGTGATGAAACTGGAGCTCGACCGGCTGAACGCGGACTATGTACGCGTGATCGTGGGAGTCGTCATCCAACAGCGCGAGGGCCGCCGCACGTTCAGCGACATATCGCGCCCGACGGTCCTCCTCCGCGAGGGCCTCACGGAACTGACGGCGAGCGACTTCACCGCCGCCCCTGGCTCGACGGCGGCGACGATCGCCGAGTTCACCAGGGACGAGCTGGGAAAGTGGGACTTCTATCCGGCTTTCCGGGGCTTCGACGCCGACCCCCAGGAGTTCACGGAGCAGATGGGCGGAATCTGACGGCTCCGCCGGCCGCTTCAGGGGCCCTCCGCGCGAAGTGGGGCCGCCGGCCGTGGCCGGCGGCCCCGCTTCAGGAGATCAGCTGCAGCCGCTGGTCGACCCGCAGCCCTCGCAGATGTAGCAGGAACCGGCCCGCTGCATCTTCGTGCCGCACGAGAAGCAGAGCGGCGCGTCGGCGCTGATACCGAGCTGCATCTCGACCAGCTCCGCCGAGGTGTGCGCCTGCCTGGGAGCCGGCGCCTCCGCCGCGTTCGACGTCGCCGCCGACCCCACCGACTTCAGCGGCTCCACCGGGCGCGGTGCGGACTGCACCAGGCTGTCGGCGTCCAGTCCCTCGTCCTCCAGGGACGGCTCGTACGAGCCGGTCTCCAGGTGACGCTGGCGCTCGTCCGCCGAGTGGATCCCGAGGGCCGAACGCGTCTCGAACGGGAGGAAGTCCAGCGCCAGACGCCGGAAGATGTAGTCCACGATCGACTGGGCGAGCCGCACGTCCGGGTCGTCCGTCATACCCGCCGGCTCGAAGCGCATGTTCGTGAACTTCGAGACGTACGTCTCCAGCGGGACGCCGTACTGAAGACCCACCGACACCGCGATCGAGAAGGCGTCCATCATGCCCGCGAGGGTCGACCCCTGCTTGGACATCTTCAGGAAGACCTCGCCGAGCCCGTCGTCCGGGTAGGAGTTCGCCGTCATGTAGCCCTCGGCGCCGCCCACCGTGAAGGACGTGGTGATGCCGGGACGGCCCTTGGGCAGGCGCATCCGGACGGGGCGGTACTCGACGACCTTCTCCACCGCCTGGCGGATGGTGTCCTCGGCCTTCTCCGCGACCTGTTCCTTCTTCTTCGCGGAGAGCGGCTGGCCGACCTTGCAGTTGTCGCGGTAGATCGCCAGCGCCTTGACGCCGAGCTTCCACGCCTGGAAGTAGACCTCTTCGACATCCTCGACGGTGGCCGTCTCCGGCAGGTTCACCGTCTTGGAGAGCGCGCCGGAGATCCACGGCTGGATCGCCGCCATCATCCGGACATGGCCCATCGCGGAGATGGAACGCTCGCCCATCGCGCAGTCGAAGACCGGGTAGTGCTCGGGCTTGAGGCCGGGCGCGTCGATCACGTTGCCGTTCTCGGCGATGTGGGCGACGACCGCCTCGATCTGCTCCTCCTGGTAGCCCAGCCGGCGCAGGGCCTGCGGCACCGTGCCGTTGACGATCTGCATCGAGCCGCCGCCGACCAGCTTCTTGAACTTGACCAGCGCGAGGTCGGGTTCGAGTCCTGTCGTGTCGCAGGACATCGCCAGACCGATGGTGCCGGTGGGCGCGATAACCGAGGCCTGCGCGTTGCGGAAGCCGTTCTTGGCGCCGAGCCGGATGACGTCCTGCCAGGCCTCCGTGGCCGCGGCCCAGATCGGGCTGTCCAGGTCGTCGACGTGCACGGCCGCGCTGTTGGCGTCCGCGTGCTGCTTCATGACGCGCTGGTGCGGCGCGGCGTTGCGCGCGTAGCCGTCGTACGGACCGACGACCGCGGCCAGTTCGGCGGAGCGCTTGTACGACGTGCTCGTCATCAGGGAGGTGATCGCGCCGGCGAGCGCGCGCCCGCCGTCACTGTCGTAGGCGTGACCGGTCGCCATCAGCAGGGCGCCGAGGTTGGCGTAGCCGATGCCCAACTGACGGAAGGCGCGGGTGTTCTCGCCGATCTTCTGGGTCGGGAAGTCCGCGAAGCAGATGGAGATGTCCATCGCCGTGATGACCAGTTCGACGACCTTGGAGAAACGGTCGATCTCGAAGGACTGGTTTCCCTTGCCGTCGTCCTTGAGGAACTTCATCAGGTTCAGCGAGGCGAGATTGCACGACGTGTTGTCCAGGTGCATGTACTCGCTGCACGGGTTCGAGCCGTTGATCCGGCCGGATTCCGGGCAGGTGTGCCACTGGTTGATCGTGTCGTCGTACTGAATACCGGGGTCGGCGCAGGCCCACGCGGCCTCGGCCATCTTGCGGAAGAGGGACTTCGCCTCGACCTCTTCGATGACTTCGCCGGTCATCCGGGCGCGCAGCCCGAACTTCCCGCCGGCCTCGACGGCCTTCATGAACTCGTCGTTCACACGGACCGAGTTGTTGGCGTTCTGATACTGGACGGACGTGATGTCGTCGCCGCCCAGATCCATGTCGAAGCCCGCGTCACGCAGGGCGCGGATCTTCTCCTCTTCCTTCACCTTCGTCTCGATGAAGTTCTCGATGTCGGGGTGGTCGACATCGAGAATGACCATCTTGGCCGCACGGCGCGTGGCACCGCCGGACTTGATCGTCCCGGCGGAGGCGTCGGCACCGCGCATGAAGGAGACGGGACCCGACGCGTTGCCACCCGAGGAGAGAAGCTCCTTGGAAGAACGGATCCGCGAGAGGTTCAGGCCGGCGCCCGAGCCGCCCTTGAAGATCATGCCCTCTTCCTTGTACCAGTCGAGGATCGACTCCATGGAGTCGTCGACGGCCAGGATGAAGCAGGCCGAGACCTGCTGGGGCTGCGGCGTCCCGACGTTGAACCACACCGGCGAGTTGAAGCTGAAGATCTGGTGCAGGAGGGCGTACGCCAGCTCGTGCTCGAAGATCTCGGCGTCCGCGGGTGAGGCGAAGTAGGCGTTGTTCTCGCCCGCCTTGCGGTACGTCTTCACGATCCGGTCGATGAGCTGCTTGAGGCTCGTCTCACGCTGGGGCGTGCCGACAGCCCCGCGGAAGTACTTGCTGGTGACGATGTTGACCGCGTTCACCGACCAGAAGCCGGGGAACTCGACGCCACGCTGGTCGAAGTTGACCGACCCGTCGCGCCAGTTGGTCATGACGACGTCCCGGCGCTCCCAGACCACCTCGTCGTACGGATGCACGCCGGGGGTCGTGTGGATTCGCTCGATACGCAGGCCCTTGCCGGTCTTGGCTCCCTTGCTCCGGGATCCTCGCGCCGTCGGACCGCTCGCCGTCTCTGTCATGCCGCCTCCCATATACAGGCGAAAACGCCCTGAAGTGCCACGTTCTTCCCTTGGCACAGTGATGTGTCCGTCGCCACGGGCGCCGCGTGGGGCGCTCATGACGGGTCTCATCGCCGCTGGGCGCCCGATCGACAATGATCGGTCGCTGAGCTGTCGCGATAGGTCGATAACCGATCGATGATCCATCGATGACCGATCGGTGGTCACCGACAAGTCGGTATGACCGGTGCCGCTGCCGGTGCCGGTGTCCGGTCAGTCGGCGGCGGTGACGGGCTCGGGGACCCCGGGGGTCGCGCCGGCCCCGCCTTTCTCTCCAGGAGGCCGCGTGCGGAGCTCCGCCACGGCGGCCTCGAAGTCTTCGGGCGAGTCGAACGCCCTGTATACGGATGCGAAGCGCAGGTACGCGACGAGGTCGAGCTCCTGCAAGGGGCCGAGTATGGCCAGCCCAACATCATGGGTGGTCAGTTCGGCGCTGCCGGTGGCGCGCAGCGCCTCCTCGACCCGCTGGCCGAGTTGGGCGAGAGCGTCCTCGGTGACCGGTCGCCCCTGGCACGCCTTGCGCACTCCGGAGATGACCTTGGTACGGCTGAAGGGCTCCGTGACTCCGCTGCGCTTGATCACCATCAGCGAGGCGGTCTCGACCGTCGTGAAACGGCGCGAGCAGTCGGGGCACTGACGGCGGCGCCGGATGGACGTCCCGTCGTCGGTGGTGCGACTGTCGACGACACGGCTGTCGGGGTGCCTGCAGAAGGGGCAGTGCATGGCTTCCGACCCTCCTTCACAGCACGACTGAGAAGCCCCGACGGGCCCTGGGCGGGCCGTACGAAGCGGTCTCCAGCATAAGCGATGACCTCGGCGAGGAAAGACCCGGGACCACTACTTCTGGGCGACTGAGCCAATCCAACCACTACATGTGGGGCTCGCGCACGTTTCGGGACGGTCGCGCGTGTCGCGGCGGGCGAGGGATCGGCGGCCCTGCGGCGCTCGGCGCGAGCGGGCCGGGCACGAGAGTACGGGAGCCCGGAAGGTACCGCGATCCCGGGCCGCCCGATGAGACACTGGGGCGCCGTCGACCCTTCCGTGAGAGCGGCGGGGACTGCCTCCGCGATCCCCCGGCGAGCGGGGGACGGCTCTTGGACGGACCGTGGCCGGCCGCTGCGACGGCTCGCGCGGAGGGTGCCGAATACGCGCCACATACACCGCCGAAATAGTCGCGTCAGCACTTCCGGGGATTTTCACTCGAACGTGTGTTTGGCGCAACCTTTCGAAAGCAACTACCGTTGTCCAGCTAGGGAGAACATTTCGAGAGGGGCCGACGTGACCACCGCAGCAGACAGCGCCACCATTACCGCCCAGGACCGCTCCCAGAGCCGACTCGAGCCGGTGCATGCCATGAATGACGCAGCCGCAAATCCGGAGGGCGTAAAGCCCACCCGTTCGCTGCCCGGCCGACCTCCTGGAATCCGGGCGGACAGTTCCGGTCTCACGGACCGGCAGCGGCGGGTCATCGAAGTCATCCGTGACTCCGTTCAGCGGCGGGGATATCCCCCGTCGATGCGGGAGATCGGCCAGGCTGTCGGCCTGTCCAGCACTTCCTCGGTCGCCCATCAGCTGATGGCTCTGGAGCGCAAGGGATTCCTCCGCAGGGATCCGCACCGGCCGAGGGCGTACGAGGTCCGGGGGTCGGACCAGCCGAGCACCCAGCAGACGGACACAACGGGCAAGCCCGCCGCGTCGTATGTGCCGCTGGTCGGCCGCATCGCGGCAGGCGGGCCGATCCTCGCCGAGGAGTCCGTCGAGGACGTGTTCCCGCTCCCCCGCCAACTGGTGGGTGACGGCGAGCTGTTCGTCCTCAAGGTCGTCGGGGACTCGATGATCGAAGCGGCGATCTGCGACGGCGACTGGGTGACGGTCCGCCGCCAGCCGGTGGCGGAGAACGGAGACATCGTGGCCGCGATGCTGGACGGCGAGGCCACCGTCAAGCGCTTCCGGCGCGAGGACGGCCATGTCTGGCTGCTCCCGCACAACGCGGCGTACCAGCCGATTCCCGGCGACGACGCGACGATCCTCGGCAAGGTTGTGGCGGTCCTGCGGCGGGTGTGAGGGCTCGCCGGCTCCAAGCCGGCCCCGGGACTCACTGCGCCGGTCCCGGGGCCTCGCTGTGCCCTCCCCGGCTACTGGCCGTCCGCCTTTGCCTTCGCGTCGATCGCGGCGAGGGAGCGACGGGCCTGGTTGCGGTCCGTCGTGTACCAGAAATCGGGCATCGAGGCCCGCAGATAGCTGCCGTACCGCGCGTTCGCCAGCCGCGAGTCCAGTACGGCCACGACACCGCGGTCTCCCGACGCCCTCACCAGCCTGCCGGCGCCCTGGGCCATCAGCAGGGCGGCATGGGTGGCCGCCACGGACATGAAGCCGTTGCCACCGGCCTCTTCCACCGCCTTCTGGCGCGCGCTCATCAGTGGATCGTCCGGGCGCGGGAACGGAATCCGGTCCATCACCACCAGCTGTGAACTCGGCCCGGGGACGTCCACGCCCTGCCAGAGCGAGAGTGTGCCGAACAGACACGTCGCGGGGTCGGCCGCGAACGCCTTGATCAACTCGCCGAGGGTTTCCTCCCCTTGGAGGAGGATCGGCGTGTCGAGCCGGCCGCGCAGCTCCTCCGCCGCCGCCTGAGCGGCCCGCATGGAGGAGAACAGTCCGAGCGTACGGCCGCCGGCCGCCTCGACCAGCTCGGCGAGCTCGTCCATCATGTCGCCGCGCGACGGCTCCCTGCTGGGAGGGGAGAGATGACGGGCGACATAGAGAATGCCCTGCTTGGGATAGTCGAAGGGCGAGCCGACGTCGATGCCCTTCCACTGCGGGACGTCTTCCCCTTCGGTGCCCTCCGGGGCCAGCCCCAGCGACGCTCCGACGCCGTTGAAGTCGCCGCCGAGCTTCAGCGTGGCCGAGGTCAGGACCACCGAGCGCTCGTTGAAGAGCTTCTCCCGCAGCAAGCCTGAGACCGAGAGCGGGGCGACCCGCAGAGACGCCCCGAACCGGTCGTGGCGTTCGTACCAGACCACGTCCCACTCGCTGCCGTTGGCGATCCGCTCCGCGACGGTGTGGACGGACTCGACGGACGCGAGAGCCTGTTTACGTACGGCGTCCTCGTCCTGCACGGACTTGTCGCGGGTGGCACCCATCGCCGAGATCACCGTGCGCGCGGCGTCACGCAGGGCCATCAGTGCGTAGCCGAGGTCTTCGGGGATCTCTTCGAGCCGGCCGGGGAGCGCCAGCTCCATCAGCCGCTCGAAGGTCTCGGCGGCCGTCTGGAGCGAGTCGGCCGCCTTCTCGTCGACCAGCTTGGCCGCGCGGCGCACCGCGCGGTTGACCTGGCCGGGGGTGAGCTCGCCGGTGGCGACGCCGGTCACCCGCGACACCAGCTCGTGGGCCTCGTCGACGATCAGCACCTCGTGCTGCGGGACGACGGGGGCGCCCTCGATGGCGTCGATGGCCAGGAGCGCGTGGTTGGTGATCACGACATCGGCGAGCTTGGCCCGCTCGCGCGCCATCTCGGCGAAGCACTCGGCGCCGTACGCGCACTTCGTCGCGCCCAGGCACTCACGGGAGGACACGGAGATCTGCGCCCATGCCCGGTCGGAGACACCCGGCGTGAGATTGTCCCGGTCGCCGGTCTCCGTCTCGTCCGCCCAGTCCCGCATCCTCAGCAGGTCCTGGCCGAGCTTGCTCGTGGGGGCCGCCGCCTCGAACTGGTCGAAGAGCCCGTCCTCCTCTTCCTGCGGCACGCCCTCGTTGAGGCGGTGCAGACACAGGTAGTTGGAGCGGCCCTTGAGCATGGCGTACTCGGGCCGCCGCCCCAGCAGGGGGCTCAGCGCGTCGACCGTACGGGGAAGGTCGCGCTCCACGAGCTGGCGCTGGAGGGCCAGGGTCGCGGTGGCCACCACGACACGCTCGCCGTGCGCCAGCGCGGGCACCAGATAGCCGAGGGACTTTCCGGTGCCGGTGCCGGCCTGCACGAGCAGATGGGAGTTGTCGTCGATGACCTCCGCGACGGCCTCGGCCATGGTGACCTGGCCTGGGCGTTCCACACCGCCGACAGCGGTGACGGCGGCATGGAGGAGCTCGGAGAGAGATGGCTTCGTCATAGCTCGACCACCCTACGGCTCACCACTGACAACGACGATCACGTTCCGTCCGCGGCGCCCGCCGGGAGCGCCAGCGGGTTGGGCACCGTCCCGTGCACGGCGGCGTGCGGGCGCTCCGCGCGGTCGCGGTATCCGTCGACATGCAGCCGGTTGCGGTTGAGACAGAGCCGCGCGATACGGGGCGTGAGCAGGTCGAACGTGTCGAAGCGATCCTTGAGTTCGGGGAACCTGGCCTGGTGGCGGAGGATCTCGGCCCGTACGAGTGACCAGAACGTCCTCTCCGGTACGGCCAGTTGGTCCTCGCACAGCGGCGCGAGATAGCGGAAGACACCGATGAAGAGCCCGGAGTGGATGAACTGGGTGAGGAACGACGGCTCTTCGGTAAGGAGGATCTCGCGCACCTCCGCCGGCATCGCCTCGTGCTCCGGCAGCGACTGGGCGCTGACGTTCACGTCGTCCACGAAGTCCTTGATCGCGAGGCGCACCGGCACGTCCCTCTCGTCGAAGACGACGACGGCGTTCTCCCCGTGCGGTGAGAAGACGGTGCCGTAGCGGTAGAGGAAGCGCAGCAGGGGCGGCAGCAGCGCGGCGAAGAGGCGGGTGAGCCAGTCCTCGGCGGAGAGTCCGGAGCGCTCCACGAGCTCGGCGGTGAAGGCGCGGCCCTGTGGATCGGTGTGCAGGAGGGACGCGAGAGTCCGGGCGCGCTCGCCGGGGGCGAGCCGGGCGGGGAGGGGTTCGCGCCAGATCGCGCCGAGGAGTTCCTTGTACTGGTACGGGACTTCGGGAAGGTGGTCGTAGAGCGGGTGGGTCACCGTCACCGACGCCACTTCGCCGAGCAGGATCACTCGGCATTCGTCGCGGAGGAAGGGGTCCGACTCGTACAGCTCTCGCATCCAGGCGGTGACGGCCGGAGCGGCGAGTGTGCGTTCGGTGGGCAGACCGCGCCAGACAAGGGTGTTGAGGATGGACAGCGGCAGTTTCACCGTGTGCCGGTCCGGTCTGGTGGTGTTGAGGAACGTACGGATGGACTGCTGCGGCAGTCTGACGTCGCCGTCGGTGGGGAGCGGGACGATCGCGCCGCCGGCGATCTCGGCGGCGTAGAGCGGCAGGAGTACCTCGTCCCACTGCCAGGGATGTACGGGGAGATAGAGGTACGTGTCCGGGTCGAGGCCGCGCGAGCGGAGCACGGAGGCGAAGCCGTCACGTGTCGCGGGGTCGAGTTCGGTGCCGTAGAGCTGCTCGGGCGAGGCGAGGGAGGGGATGCCCCGGTAGGCGGCGAGGCCGGTGCTGACCGCTATCCAGGGGAGCGTGGAGGGGGTGCGGGACTCGGGTGCCCAGCGGGTGGCGTCGGTGGCCGAGAAGCCTGTGCGGCCCTTGTTGAGTATGAGCCAGGGGTGGCCGGTCTGGTGGCCTTCGAGTTCGGCGTAGTCGAGGTCGGCGAGCTGGGCCGTGGTGAGCGCGGTGCCGTCGATCCTGGCGTCGGCGACGAGGGTGGCGTTCAGTTCGCGGACGAGATGGCCGAGGGTGGCGCCGTCGATCGCGAGGGTGCGGCGCGCGAGGACGAGGAAGCGGAGGGGGTCCCGGAAGGGCTGTCCCGCGTGTTCGACGGAGTCGGGGTCGACGCGCCAGCCGCCGTAGGCGCCGCGCCGGGCGGTGAAGGTGAGGGGGGTGCCGTCGTCGAGCGCGAGGGTGTAGTGGTCGGCGGCTTCGCCGTTGGCGCCGCCCTCCGCGAGGGGCTCGATGATCTCCTCGTACGCGAATTCGCCGAGGAGTTTGGCGAGGAGACGGGCGGCGGCCCCGGCCCAGAGCTGCGCGGTCAGTTCGGGCGGGGTGAAGAGCGGGGTGGTGGTGAGGGGGTCGCCGGGGGCGGAGTTACCGGTGGGGCCGGTGTCGGCCGTATCGGGATCACCGGATATCGGGCTTCTGGCGGAACCTCTGCCGGGGGTCGCGGAGGCGCGTGCGGTCGGGGATGTCGGCAAGGGGACTCCTCGGGACGGAACCGATGTGGGTCGTACGGTGCGGGGAAAGCGGCGGGTCGTTCACAGCAGGTCTCGCAGGGCTCGTTCGCGAATCATGAGCGCGGCTCGTTTGTCGGGGAGGTCGAGCTCCGCCGAGAAGCGGAAACCGGCGGTGAGAAAGGCGGAGACGGAGGGGGTGTTGCGGAGGTCCGGTTCGGCGATGACGCGGCCGCAGCGCGGGCGGTGGTCGAGGACGAGGTCGGAGACGGCTCGCAGGAGCGTCGTGCCGACACCCCGGCCGCGGTTGGACACACCGCCGACAAGAAGGTGGATTCCGGTGTCGTGGGGACGGGCGGGGTACTGGCGGGCGAGAGGATCGAGATCGGCGCGGTAGAGCTCCCAGTAGCTCATGGGGACACCGTCGAGCACGCCCAGACACGGGACGCTCCGTCCGTCGCCGCGCAGCTGGGTGTCCAGATGGTCGGCGGTGACGGCTTCGGGGCCCGCCAGCTCCCAGAAGGCGGCGACGGCGGGGTCGTTCATCCAGCGGCTGATGAGGGTCAGATCGCGTTCGACGCGTACAGGGACAAGCCGGAAGACACCGGCGGAGGTCCCCGCCACGCCCCATCTGGCGGGGAAGTCGAGGAGCGCGGACTCGCCTGCACCGGCGGCCGGCGCCGGTGTTTCGGCGGGCACCGGTTCATCCTCTCCGAAGAGCGCGACGAGTTCCTCGGTCAGCCGCAGGTCGAGGGTGTCCTGGGCATCCCCGGCCGGCTGCGCTCCGGGACCTCCAGGGCCTCCGGGACCGGCTCCGGTGCCGTTCTTCGCGCCGGTGGTGGTCCCGGTGCTGGTGCCGGTACTGGTCCCGGTGCTCGCGTCGGTGGAAGGCACGGTGGCGCTCTCCTCTGGGCAGTTCGGACAGATGCGCGCGGTCAGGCGCGAAGGGGGTTGGCGATGGTGACGTAGACGGACTGGGTGTCGACAGGGCCGACGAGTTCGTCAAGGCCGTGCAGCCGGGTCAGCAGGTTGGCCTTGCAGCGCAGGGTGGTCGCCTCCAGGAGCTGGCCCGGCAGAGGTGAGCCGAGTGCCGTGGCGCGGGTGAGGAACTGCCGGAAGGCGGCGATGAGTACGCGTTCGTCGGCGAGCCGCTGGGAGCCGAACGCCCCGATGAGGCCGAGGACGTTGTTGATGCCGAGGTAGTAGGCGAATCGCTCGTCGGTGATGTGGTCGGGGACGAAGGTGTCGCTGACCCTGCCGATGTCGGGGAGACGGCGGTCGAGCGCGTCACGGTGGGATTCGCGGAAGTAGTAGCCCTGGTTGTCGCGGTAGCGGCCCCCGACGGGCCAGCCGTCGGGGTCGAGAACCACCAGCGTGTTCTGCTGGTGGGCTTCCAGCGCGACGCCCGCCGTGCCGTCGAGCCAGAGCACCGGGCGTACGACCTGGTCGAGATAGCGCAGGAACCACTCCGCCGAGACGGCGCCGGAGGGCCGGCCGGTGCGGGCGACCAGGCGGTTCACGGTGTCGGCGAGTCGGGAGTACATGTGCGGACGGCCGGGCCAGGGGCGGGGGGTGACGAGTCCGGCGACGCATACGGCGTCGTTCTCGGGGCGGAACGGGTTGTGGCGCAGCATCACGTCGAGCCCGGTGACCGGTTCACCGCCGGGAGTGTCGACGGCGAGCCAGGCGGGGTCGCGCACGATGTCGAAACCGGGGTGCGCGGCGCGCCACTGCTGGGCGAGGCCGCCGCGCAGCAGCCGGTGGACCTCGACTCCTCGGTGGAGTTCCTTGCGGAGGTTCTCCCGGCGGGAGTTGGTGATGCGTACGCCGAGGGAGAGCTTGAGCATGGCGGGTGCGCCGGTCCGGTGCACCGTCCGGACCGAGGAGGTGGGGTGCCAGGGGTCGCCGTGGGGCCCGAGATCGTGGAGCAGACCGGCGTCGAGGAGGGCCCGTACGTCGGGACGGTGCGTCAACTCGCGTGCCTGCCAGGGGTGAAGAGGCAGCGGGACGGTGTGGTCGGGCAGTGCCAGGTCGCCCGCGAGACGGGTGGTGAGCTGCTCCGCGTGGACGGCGCGGCCCTGCTCGGTCCAGGCCGAGTCGGTGGCGAGCACGGAGCGGTCGACGGCCATCCAGTGGAGGGGGAAGGAACCACGCAACTCGGGTGAGAAGTGGCGGTGTTCGGTGTCGGAGAGCCCCTCGCGGCTCTTGGGTGTGGGGTGGAGGGGGTGACCGAGGACGAGGGACTGTTCGGCGGTGAGGAAGAGGTCGGTGCCCGTGGGGCCGGGGGCCGCTCGGCGGTCGGTGAGGAAGTCGGCCGTACGGCGGGCCGAGTCGGCGACGCGGGCGACCAGTTCGGTGCCCTCACTCCGACCCGACTCGCGGCTGAGGAGCGCGGCGACGGTGACGGCGTCGACGGGAACGGAGCCGGGTCCCGCGCTCTCCAGGAGGGGCATGCCGAAGCGGTGCCAGCCGGTGGCCGACCAGTAGCGCACGGGGACGAGCAGGGCGGTGCCGCTCGCGTCGAGCGGGATCCTGAGGGTGTCCCCGTCCGGCCGGGCGATGTCGGTCTCCCTGGCCCAGCAGCGCAGCAGGTTCTCCACGGACGCGGCGTCGGCGGCCTTCGCCGCGTCGGGGTCGTCGAGGTGGTCCGGGTGCTCGGCCGCCGCTGCCCGGGGGGCCGGGTCGGCGGCGGGTGCGAGCGGTGTGTCCGGGTCGGCGGCGGGCACGGGCGTCGCCGGTGTGCGGAAGTCGGTATCCGCCCCGTCGGCGGCGGGCACTTGGCGGGGCACCGTGGCGGCGCCGATCGTCAGGGGCGCGGCGGTCACCGCGTGGTTCGGATCGCCCGGTCGGGGGTCCTGGGTGGCGAGGCGGTCGGTGATCTCGGGGGCGTCGGGCGTGGGGGTGGAGTTCACGGGAGGACTTCCTTGTGAGGGGGGCCGGATCAGCGAACCGGTGCGGTCGCCGGCCGGTGGTGTCGGTGGTCTTTCCGCCGGTCGTCACGGCGGTGGTCCCCGGGCCGGGTGGAGGCGTCGCCGACGGGTGCGACGAGCGGCATCGGTACAGGGAGTTCGGTCACGGCCACGGCTGTCGGTCCTCCCGCCGGAACGGTTACGTCACGCGTCGACGCGGCGGGTCGAGCGCCGCGGTACGAGTGGCGAACGCCGGCGTCGAGTCCCCCGAAGGTACCAACGACGGGAGGCGTCCGGGAGCACGGCCAACGGGAAGATCCTTCGCCGGCGGAACCACGGCCCTGCCGTGCGCCGTCCCCAACGGCACCGGCATAGTGGGGGCCTGATTCCGGCCCCGGTCCCCAGGACCGGGTCGATTCATCCGCTTCGGTCCAGTTGATTCGTCAGTTCAGAACAGTCGCGAAGTACCAGGGGGGATCCCGACATGCGAGCCATTCGCCCACCGTTCACCACTCGCCGTGGGAGGGGCGCGCGGCGCGGAAGCTCCTCCGCGGTCGCGGTCGCCTCCTTCGCGGCCGTCCTGGCACTGACGGCCACCGCCTGCGGTCCCACCGAGGAGACGAACTCGGCGGACAAGCCGAGCGGTTCGTCCGGTGTGTCCTCCGACGACAAGATCACTATCCCGGCCGATCTTCAGGACCGCCTCAAGGAGCGCGGGATCGACCTGGACAAGTGGAAGGACGGCGAGTGGAAGAACTGGGACAAGGACAAGTGGCTCCGTGAGGCCCGGGACTACGTCAACCCCATCATCGAGGACCTGTGGGACCCGGACCGGATGCGGGACGCCCAGGAGCCCGACAAGCCGGTCGCGGATGAGGACATCTCCGGCGACGCGGGTGTCACCGACCCGACTCCGCGGCCGGTCGAGGCGACGGCGGTGAACGCGCCGTACGACGGCAGCGTGCCCGAGGCGGGCAAGCTGTTCTTCGACGGACCCGAAGGTTCGATGGTCTGCTCCGCGACCGTGGTGAACGATCCCGCCAATCCCGGCAAGTCCAACATGGTCTGGACGGCGGGCCATTGTGTGCACGCGGGCAAGAGCGGCGGCTGGTACCGGAACATCGCCTTCGTCCCGTCGTACAACAACAGCGCCATGCCGATCTCGGAGTTGGAGACCGCTCCCAAGGAGGAGATCGCTCCGCACGGCATCTGGTGGGGCGAGTGGGCGCAGACCTCCGAGGAGTGGATCTCGGAGGGAGCGCCGACGGGCGGACTTGGTGCCCCGTTCGACTTCGCGGTGATCCATGTGACGCCCGAGAAGGGCGGTGACGGCAAGTCGCTGGAGGAGACCGTCGGGGCCGCGCTGCCGGTCGAGTTCAACGCGCCGGCCACGCCGGAGATCGATTCGATGACGGCGACGGGTTATCCGGCGGCGCCGCCGTTCGACGGCCAGAAACTCCTCCAGTGCGAGGACAAGCCGGGCCGGCTGTCCATCAACGCGCAGGACCCGACGATGCACCGCATCGGATGCACGATGACCGGCGGTTCGTCCGGGGGCGGCTGGGTCGCGAACGGCCAGGACGGCCGGCCCGCTCTGGTGTCGAACACCTCGATCGGCCCGGTGACGGCGGGCTGGCTCGCGGGCCCGCGGCTCGGCGACGAGGCCAAGGGCATCTACGAGGCGGTCAGCAAGAAGTACGCCGGCCAGTAGGCGGGATCCGGCGGCGGTCCGCCGTGTCCGTCGGGCACACGGACCGCCTGCCGGTACTCCCTATTTGGCGGGCCCGGAAACGGGCCGCATAGAGTGAGGTCACCGCAAGGTGGTCCGCCTGAGGGCCACCTTTTTGCGTGACACGTTCATGGCAAGTGATCCAAGTACCTTCAGGGGGAACGTTTTTCATGCGATCCATACGTCCGCTGCTGGCCGCCACCAGCCTCGCCGCGGCTCTCGCGCTGACGGCGACGGGCTGCGGCGGTGACAGCGAGGACAGCGCGTCCGACAAACCCGCCGCCTCGGCTTCCGCCGCAGACGAGGCAGGCGGCGGGATTCCCGCGGATCTGGCCGACCGGCTCAAGGAGCGCGGTGTCGACCCGGAGAAGTGGAAGGACGGTGAGTGGAAGAACTGGGACAAGGACAAGTGGCTGCGCAGCGCGAAGGACTTCGTCAACCCGGTCATCGAGGACCTGTGGAAGCCCGAGCGGATGAAGACGGCGAAGTCGCCGACGAAGACCCTCGCCGCCGGTGACTTCTCCGGTGACCAGGACGTCACCGACCCCGAGCCGCGGCCGGTCCAGGCCGAGCCGGAGAAGACCCCGTACACCGACCACGCGGCGCCGGTCGGCAAGGTCTTCTTCGACTCCCCCGAGGGCTCCATGGTCTGCTCGGCCACCGTCGTCAAGGACCCGAAGAATCCCGGCAGGTCCAACCTGGTGTGGACCGCGGGCCACTGTGTGCACGCGGGCGCGGGCGGCGGCTGGTACCGCAACATCATGTTCGTCCCCGCCTACAACAACACGGGCAAGTCCGCCGACGCGCTGCAGAACGCGCAGCCGCAGGAGGTCGCGCCGTACGGGCAGTACTGGGCCGACTGGGTCGCGACGTCCAACGAGTGGATCAACGAGGGCGGCCCGACCGGCGGCGACGGAGCGGCGTACGACTACTCGGTCATGCACGTCACTCCCGAGAACGGCGGCAAGTCGCTTGAGGAGACCGTCGGCGCGGCCCTGGACGTGGACTTCGACGCCCCCGAGGCGAGCGGCATCGGCAATCTGGGCGCGTGGGGCTACCCGGCGGCCCCGCCGTACGACGGGCTGATCATGCACAAGTGCGTGGACGCGGCCGGCAGGCTCTCGATCGCCCCCGGTACGCCCACGATGTGGCGCATCGGCTGCACCATGACCGGCGGTTCCTCCGGCGGCGGCTGGATCGCGGCAGGACCGGACGGCGAATCGGTGCTGGTCTCCAACACCTCGATCGGCCCGGTCACTTCGGGCTGGCTCGCCGGTCCCCGGTTCGGCGAGGGCGCCGAACAGCTCTACACGATGATGAGCGACAAGTTCGCGGGCCAGTAGGCGCTCGCGGCACGGCAGTCGCGGCGGCTTCGGCGGCCACGCACGGCGGAAGGCCCGCCCTCTCCCGCGGGAGAGGGCGGGCCTTCCGCCGTAACCAGGTGCCGGTGCGC
>NZ_JBHXRX010000033.1:0-98604 GCF_042714995.1 Streptomyces sp. NPDC058665 | reverse complement strand
GTAAGCGCCGCCTCGCTGCCGCCCGTCATCTCCTCGCCGTCGACCATGACCCGCCCGCTGTCGGGACGGTCGAGACCCGCCGCGCACTGGAGGAGGGTCGACTTGCCGGAGCCGGAGGGCCCCATGACGGCGGTGAAAGAACCGGCGGGAAGACTCAGCGACACACCGTCGAGGGCGGTCACGGCGTTCTCGGCCGCCCCGTAGACCTTGGTCACGTTCGCCAGACGAAGAGCTTCGGCGCTCCGGGTCGGGCTGCTCTTGCTCTTGCGACGCATCATGATCGTTCCTTCCGTCGGGCACCCTCTGTGCCACGAGTAAGACGCTACGGACGACGGACTTCGATCACATTGGGCGTACAGCCCGAATCCCGGGTGTCGCTGAATACACCTGCCGCCTGAGGTCACCCCCCGGGGACGGGGTGGGCAGGTCTCGGCGTGCGATGGGACAGGTCCCGGCCAGCCGCGAGGCAGGTTCCGATGTGCGGCCGATGCCCTGTTGACATGCACCGACCTCCCCCTTAGGTTCAATTCACTAAAGCAAATATACGGGGTGGGGTTTGTGGCGTTCTGGATGGCTGCCGCGTCTTTGTGGTGTGTGCTGCAACTGCTGCTGATGTCATGGCCGGCCCGTACGGTCGGCTGGCCGACCGTCCTGCTGGCCTTCGGCGTCGGGGCGTACGGCTGCGGCGTCTTCTCGGTCCTGATCGAGACGGTCGTCACCCGCCAAGTGGCCGCCGCCGACGAGACGTCGATGCGGACGGTCATGGACACCGTCATGTGGACGACGGCCCCGACGGCCGAGGAACTGCTCAAGATCGCACCCCTCGCGCTCGCCGCCTGGGCGCTGCGCGGCCGGGTCCAGTGGGGCCTGACGGACTTCGTGGTGCTGGGCGCCGCGGTGGGCGCGGGGTTCGGCCTGCTTGAGACAGTCCTGCAATTCGCATTCGCACCGGATGTACAGGTTCGCCCCATCGAGTCGGCGGGCGGCTGGTCGGTCGGGACGCGGTTGTTCACGGTGCCCTTCGTCTCCGGCTTTCCCGAGCTGCTGGGGCACTGGCTGCCGGGGGCCATGGGCTCCCTGGAGCTGGGCACCGCCACCGTGACCGTGCCGGTGGACAACCACGTCGTCTGGTCGGCCCTGGGCGGTCTGTCCGTCGGTCTGGTCGTGTGCGGGCACCGCTGGTGGGTACGGGTGGCGGGGCTGCTGCCCCTCCTCGCGGCCATCGGCCTGCACACGGCGGTCAACTACATCGCCGCGATGCGCAACCCGAGCGGGGCGCCGCGCGAGTGGTACGACCGGATCGTCGCGAGCGGGCTCTGGCTGGTACTTGGCTGCCTGGTGGTGGCGGTGGTGTGGGACGTACGTACGCGCCGGGCCGGCCGGTCCCGGGAGCCGGGGGTGTGGCTGAGGACGGAGCGGGAGGGCGCGGCCTCGGGCGCCGGCGGGGGTGCGCCGCTGCTGAACTACGCGTTGCTGCGGGCCCCGTGGACCACGTTCATCGCCCTCCGGTATGCCCGCAGGCGCCGGACCCTCTTCCATGTCACCACCCACCCCCGCGCCCGCCCGGACCACGTCACGGCGCTGCGGGACGAACTCACCACCCTCACGGCCGAGTTGGACGCCACCTCGGACCCGTCGGCCTGGCAGGGCCTCTCCGTACGCGAGGCCTGGCGCCGGCTCCGTGCCCGCGGGGCCGGCCGGCTGCCCTGGTGGGAGAAGGTCCTCCTCGTCCTTGGCCTCCTGCTGCTGATCCCGTCCGCCCTCCTCGCGGCCACCTTCGCCTTCGAGGGCACGGAGGCCCTGGAGGAGTTCTTCACCGAGGGCCAGGGCTGGCGGCTGCTCGTGGGCTGCGGTCTGGCGGCCCTGCTGCTGGCCGCGTTCCGCCTCGTCATGACCTGGCGGTCCCTCCCCCGTATGCGCGCCCTCCCCCCGGCGGAGCCGTACGCCGCCGCGCTGCTGCGGGTGGCGGTGGTCGCGGGCGGCCTGTGCGCGGGCCTGCTCCTGCTGTCGCGCGCGGGCGCGATAGCCGAGTACGACAAGGTCCTGCCCGACCACCTGATCGTCTCGTTCGTCCTGGAGAAGTTCCTGGACGTGGCCCCGGCCCTGATCCTCACCCTCCTGATGTTCGCCCTCCCATTCGCCCTCCCCCTGGGCCTCGCCACGGGCGGCCTGAGCGCCCTGCTCCCAGAGCTCCTGGCAATGGCGGCGGGCCGGGTCCTGGCCCCGGTGGCGGCGCGGGTGGCGGCCCAGGTGGGGGCGCGGCTGGCCGGCCGGGGCGCGCTGGCGTGGGCGCGGAACGCGCTGCGGAGCGGCCGGGGCCGGTTCACCCGTCGTGCGGACGAGGTCAGGCACGGCCGGACGGACCCCGTCGATATGGCGACGGGCCGGATGTTCCTGCCGCTGACGGATGTGGAACTGCCAGGTGTGCTGCCGCTGGTGTTCTCGCGACGGGTGGACTCCGGTTACCGGGGCGGCCGTTGGTTCGGTCCGACGTGGGCGTCGACGGCGGACCAGCGGCTGGAGTTCGACGACGAGGGCGCGGTCTTCTTCACCGAGGACGGCTCGCTCCTCGCGTACCCGCACCCGGTGGCGGGCGGCGGCGCGGTGCTGCCGGAGGAGGTCGCCGGGCGCGCACGGTGGCCGCTCGCGCGGGCCGCCAACGGCTCGTACACCGTCACCGACCCGGAGGCCGGGCAGGTGCGCACCTTCACCGCGCACGGCGACAGCGGCACGGCCCTGCTGCGTACGGTCACCGACCGGCACGGCAACCGGATCGCGTTCACGTACGACGCGGCGGGCGCGCCGGTCGAGATCGCGCACAGCGGCGGTTATGTGCTGCGCCTGACGACGCACGGCGAACGGATCACCGCCCTGTGGCTGGGCGGGCCCGCCGGCGATGTGCGCGTCATGGCGTACGAGTACGGACCGGAGGGCCGGCTGGAGCGGACGTACAACTCCTCCGGCCTCCCCTTGCGTTTCACGTACGACGAGGCGGGCCGGGTGACGTCGTGGACGGACACCAACAACCGCTCGTACGCGTACGTGTACGGCGGCCCCGACGACGACCGGGTGGTGGCGGAAGGCGGCGAGGGCGGCCACTACAGCTTCCGCTTCACGTACGGCGAATCCGACCCAGCCTTCCCCGGCCTCACGCTCACCACCCTCACCGCGCCCGACGGCACCACCACCCGCTACCTGGTCGACGAACGCCGTCTCGTCGTCGGAGAGATCGACGCGAACGGCGCGGTGACGCGCACGTCCTACGACGCGGCCGGCCGGCCCACCGCCGGGACGGACGCGCTGGGCCGCACCACGGAGTTCACGTACGACGGGCACGGCCATCTCACCGGCGTACTGCGCCCGGACGGCAGCTCGATCGCGGCCGAACTCGACGCCGACGGCAGGCCGGTACGGATCACGGACCCGGCGGGGCAGGTGTGGCACCAGACGTTCGACGCGCACGGCAACCCCACCTCGGTCACCGACCCGACGGGCGCCACCACCCGCTGGCTGTACGACGGCCGGGGCGCCCCGCTCGCGATCACCGACCCGCTGGGCGCGACCACGCGCGTGCGGTGCGACGCGGCGGGCCTGCCGGTCGAGACGACGGATCCGCTGGGGGCGACGACGCGGCTGGTGCGTGACGCGTTCGGCCGGGTCGTGTCCGTCACCGACCCGCTGGGCGCGGTCTCGCGCTTCGAGTGGTCCACGGAGGGCCTGCTCCTGCGCCGTACGGCCCCGGACGGCGCGGCGGAGTCGTGGACGTACGACGGCGAGGGCAACCTCGTCACGTACACGGACGCCAACGGCGGCGTCACGCACCACGAGTACACCCACTTCGACCTGCTGACCTCCCGCACCGACCCGGACGGCGCGCGCCACACCTTCACGCACGACGACGCGACCCGACTGACGTCGGTGACCAACCCGCAGGGCCTGACGTGGAGTTACGCGTACGACGCGGCGGGCCACCTGGTGTCGGAGACGGACTTCGACGGCCGTGCGGTCATGTACTCGCTGGACGCGACGGGTCAACTCACCTCGCGCGTCGATCCGTTGGGCGTCCGCACCGACCACCGTTACGACCTGCTGGGCCGGCTCGTCGCGCAGGACGCGGGCGGCGAGGTGACCACGTTCGACTGGACGGCGGGCGGCGACCTGGCACGGGCGACGGGGCCGGACGCCGAACTGCTGCGTACGTACGACCCGGCCGGGCGCCTGCTGACGGAGTCGGTGGACGGGCGCGTGCTGCGTCTGTCGTACGACGCGGCGGGGCGGCTGTCCGAGCGGCGGACCCCGGCGGGCGCGGTCACCGCGTACGCGTACGACGCCGCCGGCAACCGCACCGAACTCACCGCGTCGGGGCGGCCGTTGACGGTGACGCGCGACGCTGCGGGCCGCGAGACCCGGCTCGACTGGGGCGGGGCGCTGTCGCTGACGCAGGCATGGGACCCGGCGGGCCGGCCGCGGTCCCGGTCGTACGCGGGCGCGGACGTCCCCGCGCGCACGTACACCTGGCGCCCGGACGGCCACCTTCTCGCCGCGGGCGACGCGCGCTTCACGCTGGACCCGGCGGGCCGGGTGACCGAGGTGCGGGCGGCGGCGGACTGGTCGGAGTCGTACGCCTACGACTCGGCGGGCAACCCAACGGACGCCGCCTGGCCGACGGACCTGGCGTACCCCGAGTCGACGGGCCCGCGCACCTACACGGGCACACGCGTGGGCACGGCGGGCACGGTCCGGTACGAGTACGACGCGGCGGGCCGCACCACCCTGCGCCAGAAGCCCCGCCTCTCCCGGAAGCCTGCCAACTGGCGCTACATCTGGAACGCGCGTGACGAGCTCGCTGCGGTGACCACGCCGGACGGCACGACGTGGCGCTACACGTACGACGCGCTGGGCCGCCGGGTGTCCAAGCGGCGCCTGGCGCTTGATGGTTCGACGGCGGAAGAGACGCGCTTCACGTACCTGGACGCCACCCTGATCGAGGAGACGTCGACGTCCACGGAGTGGCCGGGCGCCCAGACGCTCACCTGGGACCACGACGACTCGTCCCTGGTCCCGCTGGCCCAGACGACCCGCTACACCCCGGCGGCGGACGCCCCGCAGTCGGAGATCGACACGCGCTTCCACGCGATCGTCACGGACCTGATCGGCACCCCGACCCACCTGATCGACGAATCGGGCACCACGGCCTGGCAGTCCCGCCGAACACTCTGGGGCACCACGACCTGGCCCCCCGACACAACGGCGTACACCCCGCTCCGCTTCCCGGGCCAGTACCACGACCTGGAAACGGGCCACCACTACAACGTCCACCGCCACTACGACCCCGAAACCGCCCACTACCTGACCCCGGACCCTCTGGGCCTGGCCCCGTCCCCGAACCCGACGGCGTATGTTCACAACCCGCTGACGTGGTGCGACCCACTGGGGCTGGCGCCGCGCTACGCGAACCGGCCGGAGCAGTACGGCTGGGGCGGCAGTGTCAGATACGGGCGGCTCGACGCACTCGGACGCCCCACAGGTATCTCCGCGTCGATCCGGAGAGAGATGCTGGACACGGGGACGGAGCCCGGTTCGATGTGGCTGCGCGGTTGGCGAGGCCATGGCAGCCGCTTCAACGAAGCTCGGGGGCATCTGCTCGGACGGTCGCTCGGCGGTCCGGGAACGGGGCCGCTGGCACGCCACAATCTCGTCACACTCACACAACATCCAACCAATCATCCACATATGTACGAAATGATCGAGAAGGAGATCGCCAAGGCGGTGAAAGAAGGAGAGGTGGTTCAATACGATGTCACGCCGATCTATCAGGGACGCAACCCCATACCGATCAGCCTCGAATTCAAAGCATTCGGAAATAAAGGATTCTCTCTCAGTGGATTCTTGGACAATCCGGCCGCGGGTGTACGGACGCCCCGCTTCTGACCATTCTCGATGAGGAATCGAATGACTCGGCACACCCCCCCGCGTCCTCTCGACGTGGAGCAACTCCTTCCCGAAATGGCTGAATTTCGGAGCACCAGCACACGTCTGCATCCACGTCCCGGCGCGCCGACGGTTGAGGAGAGTTCGGTCGGCGGGCCGTTCCTGTGGCCTGCGGGCGAGCCGTGGCCCGTGTGCCGGGAACCTCACAAGCGGCGTACGGGGGAACGACCCGCCGATGTGCGTCGTCGCCGACGGATTCTGGCGGAGGCGTGGGGACGCCCACAGGGAAGCCAGGGGCCGACCGACGAGGAACGCGACATCCTCAAATCACTGCGCCGCGGCCGTCACGCGCCCTGGCTCGGCGATACGGACCCCATTCCCCTGATGGCTCTCGCCCAGCTGTACTCACGAGACGTTCCGGATCTCAAGCCGCCCGCGGGGTGTGATCTCCTCCAGATCCTGTGGTGCCCGTTCAACACCCACGGCGAGGAACGGAACCCGGGTGTTCGTCTCCACTGGCGCGACAGCAGGCGAACAGACGGACCGTGGCTGGACGCACCCGAACCCGAAGTGGTCGGCAGTGAGTCCTACGTTCCCGAACCGTGCGTGACGCACCCCGAGCGGGTGACTGAACATCAGTACGGCGAACTCCTCCCACCGCACCTGCAAGAGCGTCTCGCGGAACGGGAGGATTTCGACGACGACATCGCCGTCCGCTACCAGTACGACCTCTCCATCCCACCGGGCTGGAAAGTAGGTGGATTCGCGTCCTGGCATCTGTCCGGCCCGCCGGATCGCCCCCTTCAGTGCACGTGCGGAGAGCCTTTGGAACTACTCCTCACCATCGACAGCAGCGAGTGGGACGGCGGAACCCGGAGTTGGGTGCCGGTCGAGGACCAGGGAATTGTCGATGATCCCGAGGCGAACCGTCCCACACAGATCACCGTCGGCCGCTCAGGTATCTTGATGTTCTTTGTGTGCCCGGCCGACCATTCCCATCCCCACCGCCTCATTGTGCAGTAGGCGAACAATCCACCTCCCGACCCCTTTCCCTTGTACGGCCGTTCACGACTCAATACCAGGGTTCGAAAGCACCACTCCTGTCCCTCCCGAACCGAACCGACCCTGGGGAGCCGTCCGTATGTGTAACGACCACACGGAACACGCGATGGGCAGACGCGGTCTGCTCGTGACCGGGGCCGCCGCCGCCCTTAAGTTGGGCAGCGTGAGCTTCGCGAACGCCGCGCCCAGCGGAGGCGGCACCGAGACCAGGACCGTCCGCGGCACCCTGCCGACCGGCTCCCCCGACTTCGTCTATCTGCCCGTCGACGTCCCCCGCGGCGTCCGTGAGATCCGCGTCGCGTACACCTACCAGCGGCCGGCCGTCCCCGCCGGTACCCAGGGCAACGCCCTCGACATCGGCATCTTCGACGAGCGCGGCACCGACCTCGGTGGCGAGGGCTTCCGGGGCTGGTCCGGCGGCGCGCGTACGGAGTTCTTCATCCGCGCCGACGAGGCGACCCCCGGCTATCTGCCCGGCCCGGTGCGCTCCGGGAAGTGGCACATCGCGCTGGGCCCGTACACCGTCGCGCCCGAGGGTCTCGCGTACGAGGTCACGATCACCCTCACGTACGGCGAACCCGGCCGCACCGTAAGCCCCGTTCACCCGCCGGAGCGTGCCAAGGGGCGCGGGCGCGCCTGGTACCGGGGCGACTGTCACCTTCACTCCGTGCACTCGGACGGCCGGCGCACCCCCGCCGAGATCGCGGCCGGCGCGCGGGCCGCCGGGCTGGACTTCATCAACACCAGCGAGCACAACACCTCGTCCGCGCACGCCGCGTGGGACGGGCTGTGGGGCGACGACCTGCTCGTCCTCACCGGTGAGGAGATCACCACCCGCAACGGCCACGTCGTGGCCATCGGCATGGACGCGGGCACGTTCGTCGACTGGCGCTACCGCGCCCGCGACAACCGCTTCGGGCACTACGCCCGCGAGGTACGGCGGGCCGGCGGTCTGGTCGTGCCCGCGCACCCGCACGCCACGTGCATCGGGTGCAACTGGAAGTTCGGTTTCGGCGACGCCGACGCGGTCGAGGTGTGGAACGGCCCGTTCACCCCGGACGACGAGGTGGCCCTCGCCTCCTGGGACAACACCCTTGTGTCGTCGGCCCGTTCGGGACGGCCGTGGACCCCGGCGATGGGCAGCAGCGACGCGCACCGCGACCCCGACCCGATCGGCACCCCGCAGACGGTCGTCCTCGCCGACGAGCTGTCCCGCAAGGCGATCCTGGCCGGCATCCGCGCGGGCCGGAGCTACATCGCGGAGTCGTCGGCGGTGTCCCTGGCCTTCGGCGCCTCGGGCGGTCGCGGCCGGCACGCGGGCATCGGTGAGCGGCTGCGGGTGAACGACGACGACCCGGTGACGGTACGTCTGGAGGTCACCGGCGCCCCCGCGGGCAGTTCGGCGCGCATCGTCACCGATCAGGGGACGCTGCACACCGCGGAGTTGGGCGCGTCGGGCGCGGGCACGGTGGAGTGGCGTACGACGGCCGAGTACGCGACGTACGTACGCGCCGAGGTGCGCCGCCCGCCCACGGTCCCGGGCCTGCCCGGCAACTTCGTGGCGCTGACGAACCCGGTTTTCCTGGGCGGCAGTTGAGCCTGAGGTCCGGTCGGCCCCCCGTCCCCGGCGCGCGGGGGCGAGGGGCCGGCGGACTCACTGCCAGGGGGCCGTGAAGGACCGGCCGGCCACCGGCTTGGCGATCAGCGCGATGGGGATGAAGAAGCCGACCTGTCCGATGGCGTTCATCAGCGTCGTGAGCGCCCTGGGCTCGTACTGCTCGGCCGCCAGCGCGTAGAGCTCGTCGGAGACGCGCTCACCGTCCGCGGACGGCTGGAGCACCGCTTCCACGAGCGCCAGCGCGGCACGCTCGGCAGTGTCGAAGTACGGCGAGTCCCGCCAGGACGCCACCGAGGTGATCTGCTCCTCCGACGCCCCGGCCTTCCGCAGGAAACCCGTGTGCAGAACGGTGAGATAGGTGCTGGCCACGATCTGGCCCGCGCGCAGGTGGACCAGGCTGATCGTCCTGCGCGGTACGGAGCCGTTGGCGACGGCCTTGAACAACGCCGCCGACGCCTCCGCGAGTTCGGGGACCAGCTCCGACGGGTCCTCCGCCAGCCGCGGGCCCTTCGGTGCCACCTCGGTGATCGAACGTATCTCCATGACCGTCTCCTCAAGACGTCCCTGCCACCGTCACCGGCGCGTTCGCCGGCGCACTCAGTGGCGCGCACAGTGGCGCTTTCACGGTCCTGACGGACGCCGGTGCGCAGATGTGACCGATGGGCTGTCCGGATCTGGATTTACCCACGGGGGTCGCGTCCTCTACCGTGTCGAGGGCTTGTGCAGACCCCCGCCCAAGGCTGACGCCACCACTCCGGACAAGGCAGACTGTCGGGGGCGATACCGGCAGTCCGGGGGCAGGGGGAGCTATGGACCGTGACAACGGGCCGCGCGTACCGGAGCAGCGAGCTCCGGCCACACCCGCACCCACATCCGACACCGAGCTGCGCTTCGGCGTACTCGGCCCCGTACGCGCCTGGCGCGGCGGCGAACCGCTGCCCTCCGGTTCGCCCCAGCAGCGCGCGCTGCTCGCCGCCCTGCTCCTGCGCGAGGGCCGTACCGCCACCGCCGGTGAGCTGATCGACGCGATCTGGGGCGAGTCCGCCCCCTCGCAGGCGCTCGCCGCCGTCCGGACGTATGCCTCCCGCCTGCGCAAGATCCTCCCCGGTGTCCTGGTCAGCGAGTCCGGCGGCTACGCGCTGCGCACCAGACCGGACGCGCTGGATCTGTCGATGGCTCAGGAGCTGTCGGCCGCCGCCGAGAAGGAGCGGACGGCGGGGAACCGCCAGCAGGCGCGCGTGCTGATCAACAAGGCGCTGGGTCTCTGGGACGGTGAGCCGCTGGCGTCGGTCCCCGGTCCGTACGCCGAGACCGAGCGCGCCCGGCTCGACGAGTGGCGCCTCCAACTCGTCGAGGGCCGCCTGGACATCGACCTGGAACTGGGCAGGCACGCGGAGGCCGTCTCCGAACTCACCGCCCTGACCGCCGCACAGCCGCTGCGCGAGCGCCTGCGCGAACTGCTCATGCTCGCCCTCTACCGCAGCGGCAGGCAGGCCGAGGCACTCGCCGTGTACGCGGACACGCGCCGCCTCCTCGCCGACGAACTCGGTGTGGACCCGCGCCCCGAACTCGCCAGGCTCCAGCACCGCATCCTCCAGGCGGACGCCGAACTGGCCTGCCCGGTGGAGGATGCCGCACCGGTCGCCGCCTTCACCCGGCCCGCCCAACTTCCCGCCACGGTGCCGGACTTCACCGGCCGGGAGCTGTTCGTTCGGGAGCTGGGCAGGCGCCTCGCGAGCGCCGAGGGCTCGGTGATGGCGGTCTCCGCGCTCGCGGGTATCGGCGGCGTGGGCAAGACGACGCTCGCGGTGCATGTCGCGCACGCGGCCCGACCGCAGTTCCCCGACGGCCAGTTGTACGTCGACCTCCAGGGCGCGGGCGCGCGCTTCGCCGAACCGGAGGCGGTGCTCGGCTCGTTCCTGCGGGCGCTCGGCACGCCCGACTCGGCGATCCCCGACTCCCTGGACGAACGCTCCGCGCTGTACCGCTCGGCGCTGGACGGCCGCCGCGTCCTGATCCTGCTCGACAACGCGCGCGACGCCGCGCAGGTACGCCCCTTGCTGCCCGGTACGGAGGGCTGCGCCGCGCTCGTCACCAGCAGGGTCCGGATGGTCGACCTGGAAGGCGCCCATCTGGTCGACCTGGACGTGATGTCGCCGGAGGAGGCGCTTCAGCTCTTCACCCGCATAGTCGGTGAGGAGCGCGTCAACTCCGAGCGTAAGGCGGCGCTGGACGTGGTCGCCGCCTGCGGATTCCTGCCGCTCGCCATCCGGATCGCCGCATCCCGGCTGGCCTCGCGCCGCACCTGGACGGTCTCGGTGCTGGCGGCGAAGCTCGCCGACGAACGCCGGCGGCTGGACGAACTCCAGGCGGGCGACCTGGCGGTGAAGGCGACCTTCGAGCTCGGCTACGGGCAGTTGGAGCCCGCCCAGGCCCGCGCGTTCCGGCTGCTGGGGCTCGCCGACGGGCCGGACATCTCGCTGGCCGCCGCGGCCACCGTGCTTGATCTGCCGCTCCACAAGACCGAGGACCTGCTGGAGTCCCTCGTGGACACCTCGCTGGTCGAGTCGGCCGCGCCGGGACGCTACCGCTACCACGATCTGGTCCGGCTCTACGCGCGTGCCTGCGCGGACCGTGACGAGCAGCCGCCCACCGGGATCGACCTGGCGCTCTCCCGGCTGCTGGACTTCTATCTGGCGACCGTGGCACGGGTGTTCAGCATCGAGCGGCCCGGCGACCGGCTCAAGGACCATCTGGAGCCGACGGCGTACGAGGGTCTGGTCTTCACCGACCGGAACGAGGCACAGGACTGGCTGTACGCGGAGGCGGACTGCCTGCTGGCGTGCGCCCGGCAGGCGGCGGGCGGGGCCAGGCTGCGGGGCGCCGTGGACCTGCTGTGGGCGGCGCAGGACCTCGCCGAGTCGGGCGCCAACTCCAAGTCGTACGAGACGGCGGCCCGTTCGGCGCTCGCGGCGGCGCGCGAGGCGGGCGACGCCCGTACGGAGGGGCGGGCACGGACCTCGATGACCAACGTCCATCTGGTGGCGGGCCGTTACGAGGACGCGGACGAGGAGGCCCAGCAGGCGGCGGCGCTGGCGGAGTCCGTACAGGACCCGGCGCCGGTCTACTGGTCGGACAACGACCGCGGCATCATCGCCTTCAACCAGGGCCGGTTCAAGGACGCCGAGGCCCATCTGTTCAAGGCGATGGAGGGCTCCCGCGCCGACGGCAACCGCCCCGGCGAGGCGAGCGCCTTGTGCAACCTCTCGCGCATCCAGCTCGCCCTCGGCCGTACGTCACGGGCCATCGCGCTGGCCGAGCAGGGCGTCGAGGTCTACGACAGCATCGGGCACACGCTGCGGCTCGCCAACGCCCGCTACGCGCTGGGCGTCGCGCTCACCCACGCCGGGCGCAACCGGGAGGCGCTGGAGCAACTCGCCCAGGCGCTCGACCGGTTCGGGACGAACCGGCAGCGGCTCTGGGAGGGCACCACCCATTTTCGTATCGCCCAGGCCCATCTGGCGGCCCGTCGGACGGCCGCCGCCGCGCAGCACGCCGAACAGGCGCTCGCGATCGGCTGCATCGGCGGCGACAGGACCCGGGCCAACGTCCTGATCACGCTGGGCAAGGCGCTGGAGAATCTGGGGCAGGCGGACCGGGCGCGGGTGTGCTGGCGCGAGGCGCTGGCGCTGCACGAGGGGTCGGGCGCGGTGGAGGCGGAAGAGGTACGGGAGTTGCTCGACGCCCCGCTCAGCGCGGCGTAGGCCGTGTCTTCGACGTAGCGCCCGAACCCCGGCGCGGCCCGCGGCTTTTGGCGCGAGACGGGTTGTTCTGGTGGGGTGTCCGATGACATACGGGGTGCCCGGCCTGGGCGTTCATCGAATGTTTATGCTCGTTCGGCATGCTCCAGTGCATATTCGATCCGTCGCCTCGGGGGGCAGACGGGTCACTTGGGACCACCACTTCCCCAGGGATGTGGGAGGTCTCCCAGGCCTTCTGCCCGGCGACCTCGGGGGAGTATCCGGGCAGAAGGCCGCCTTCGGTTCAAACGCAGGGCAACCCCAAGGGGCGAAAGAATGAGCAGCAACGAGAAGAACGCGGACGAGCCGACGACACAGGGCGACCACCACACGCCCGCACCGCCGAAGGACACCACGACGACGCAGGGCGACCACCACACACCGGCGCCTCCGAAGGACAACGCCACGACGCTGGGTGACCACCACACGCCCGCACCGCCCAAGTAACGGCCGGGCAGGACCGGGTGACGGTCGCGGCGGCGGGGGAGGGGAGCCGCCGCGGCCGTGCTCAGCCGGCAGGGGGCGGCTGAGCCAGGGGCCACCCGGTCCAGGGGGCGCGAGAAGACAGAAGAACGACGGCAGTCGGGACCGTTCAGGGGGCCCCGCCGACCGTCGTTCTTCTGTCTTTTCCCGCTTCTCAGGTCCCGGTTCTCAGGTCCCGGTTCTCAGGTCCCGGTTCTCAAGTCCTGGTTCTCAAGTCCTGGTCTCAGGTGGCGAGGCGGACGACGTTGTCGACCTTGCACTCGCCGCCGGACGCGCCGTCGTCGTTGGACAGGTCCACCGCGGTGACCTCGATGGTCTTCGTGCCGCCCGCGAGGACGTCCGGGATGCTGCCGACGGTGTTGCCGACCGTCGCGCCGGCCGAGTCGGTGAAGTCGACCGTGAACGAGTACGAGTACTCCACGGAACCGCTGTTGTTGGCGGTGACCTCGGCGACGAAGCCGCGGGCGGTGTCGTACTTGCAGCTGTCGATGGTCAGATCGCGGCCGGCGTCGGCCGTGCTGCCGCCCGTCACGGAGCCCCCGGTGGTGGTGGAGCCCGACGAGCCGCTGTCGTAGTCGTCATCGTAATCGTCGTCGTAGTCACTGTCCGAGTGGCTGCCGCCGCTGCTGCCGCTTGAGCTGCTGCTGGAACAGCCGCCGCCGCTGGAGCCGCGTGCGCCGGTCAGCGCGACGATGGCGATACCGAAGACGGCTATCGCGCGGACATGGCGGATCTTCATTTCAACCCCCGTTGAAAATGGTGTGGTTCGTTATGATTGGTGCCCTTTTGTCGAGCACATGTCACCCTAGCAGGATGTGAGCGGGCTCCCTCCACGGGACAAAATCCGGCCGCCCCTGGTTCCCGGGCACAGCGTCGAAATCGGAAGGGTCAGCGATTGCCGCGGCCCGTGGCCGTCCCCTTGATCGCGTCCAGCGCGTACACACAGCGGTCCTTGCTGCACGCGTACACCACTCCCCCGCGTGCCACCGGCGAGCCCGTGATCTCGCCGCCCGTCGCCAGCTTCCAGCGGAGCTGTCCCCCGCCGGCGTCCAGCGTGTAGAGGACATGGTCGGCCGAGCCGAAGTGCAGTCTGCCGTCGGCCACGACGGGCGCACCGACGACCTCGCCGCCCGCCGCGAAGCGCCACTTGGGCGTACCGGCCACCGCGTCGAGCGTGTAGAGCGCGCTGCCGCTGCCCACGTGGACATTCCCGGCCGTGACCAGGACCGGTTCGAGCGACTGGCGGGCCTCGGTGGCGATGCGCCAGCGGTCCTTGCCGGTGGTGGCGTCCAGCGCGTACACCGTGCCGAGATAGTCCGCGAGATACACGCCGCCGCCGGTCACGGCGGGGCCCGGCGCGAAGGCGGGCGGCGAGAGGAAGACCGCGGGCGCCTCGAAGTGCCAGCGCACATGCCCGCTCGCGATGTCGATCGACAGCACCCGGGTGCCGGCGGAGACGTACACGCAGCCGTCCGGCGCGGGCACCAGGCGAATCGGTACGCCACCGCAGGACGCGCCGTCGCCGATGGGGTACGACCACCGCTCGCTGCCGGTACGCGCGTCGAGCGCCCTGAGACGGGCGTTCTGCCATACGTAGACCGTGCCGTCGAAGATCGCGGGCCCGGCCTCCGGTGTCTCGAAGTCGGTCTGGGCGCCGCTGACTTCCCACAGCTTCTCGCCGTTGGACGCCTCCCACGCCTGGACGCCGCCGCCGCGTGTACCGGTGACGACGGTGCCCCGGTCGGTCTTGAGCGAGTACACCCACGCGTCGGTCTGGAGCCGCCAGCGCTCGGTGCCGTCCGTGCCGTCGAGCGCGTACAGCGTGGGGCCGTCGGAGGCGTGGATACGGCCTCCGGCGACGGCCATCGCCCAGGCCACGTCGCGGGTCTTGAACTGCCGGCGACCGCTGCCGACGTCCAGCGCGTGCACCTCGAACGACGTGACGTAGAGCAGATCGCCGTCGACGACGGGGGTGCCCCAGACGTCGTTGGACATCCGGAAGCGCCAGGGCCGCCAGCGGCCGGGGGCGGCGCCGCCGTCGGGGACGGGCGCCGGTGCGGTCATCGGCGGCCCGGCGGGGGCCTGGAGGGCGCTGGTGGGAGGCAGCTCGCCGCCGGGCAGCCCGGCCGTCAGCCCGGCGGGCGGGCGGATCCAGCCGGTGGCCGGTCCCGCGTCGGCGGATGCGGCGCCGGCGCCACGGCGGTCGGCGGCGCGGGGGCCAGGGCCGATCGGGACCGGGGAGCCGGAGAGCCTGACGGGGCCACCGGGGCCAGGTACGGCAGCCGCGGGCACGGGGGCGCCGCCCCGGCCACCGCCCTGCTGCCCCTGGCCGCCGTGCCCCTGGCCTGCGCCCTGACCGCCCTGATTGCCGCCATGCCCGCCCTGGCCGTCGCCGTCGCGGCGCCACGCGGAATCCCAGTCGGGCGAGTTCGCGGGCTGCGGCGGGTGGTGGGACGGCGGCGGCGGTACGGGCGGACGCGCGGCAGCGGCGGCAGCCGCCGCGTTGACGCGCCCGCCGCCCCGCCGTTCCTCGATCATCTCGGTGGCGGACGCGGGCAGCCAGGCCGAGGCCGTACCGCTGTCGTCGCTGCCGGAGGCGAACAGATGCGGCGCGAGCTGCGACTGGAGATCGGCGGGTGACGGGCGCTGGGTGGCGTCCATCTGCATGCACGACTCGATGAGCGAGCGCAGCTCCTCGGGCAGCCCCTCCAGATTCGGCCCTTCGCGCAGCAGCATGAAGACCGTCTCGACGGGGTTGGCGCCGTGGAACGGCGCGTGCCCGGTGGCGGCGAAGACGAGGGTGGAGCCGAGCGAGAAGACGTCGCTGGCGCCCGTGACGCTGCGGGAGTCGCGCGCCTGCTCGGGCGACATGTACGCCGGGGTGCCGACGGCCACGTTGGTCATGGTGAGCCGGGTGTTGGAGACACCGGACGCGATGCCGAAGTCGATGACGCGGGGCCCGTCCTCCACCACCAGCACGTTCGACGGCTTGAGGTCACGGTGGACCAGGCCTTCGCCGTGGATGGACTGGAGCGCCTCGGCGATACCGGCGGCCAGCCAGCGCACGCCCTGCGCGGGCAGCGGCCCGCACCGGTTGACCATCTCTTCGAGCGAGGGCGCGGGCACATAGGCGGTCGCGAGCCACGGCACGGCGGCCCGGGGGTCGGCGTCCACCACGGCGGCCGTGTAGAAGCCGCTGACCGCGCGGGCGGCCTCCACCTCGCGGGTGAACCGGACGCGGAACAGCTGGTCCTCGGCGAGCTCGGTGCGCACCGTCTTGATCGCCACGCGCCGGCCCGAGGCCGATCGCGCGAGATACACGAGACCCATCCCGCCGGCTCCGAGGCGTCCGAGCACCTCGAAGGGCCCGATGCGTCTCGGATCGTGCTGCGTCAGCTGCTCCACTTGCCTGCCACCTCCCCGTACGGGCCACCAAGGTACGGCCCCCTGCCCCCTGATTCTTCCTGTCTGGCGCGTTGGTTGCGAACCCGGGGGCGGATCGGGGTGTCTCACCCCGATTCGGACAGGAAATGAGCGAACGGCCTCCTACGGAGTGAGTATCACGTCCGTATGAGTCGTGACGCGTACCGGCCAAGCCGGGTTGCTTCCGCTTCCCGGCGCGGGAGTTGTCTCACAGAGCGGTCGGGCTCTACGCCGCGGCCGGCTCCGCCAGGACGGCGAAGACCGCGCCCTGGTTGTCCGCGAGGACGGCGATCCGGCCGTACGGGGTGTCGGCGGCGGACTCCCTGATCCGGCCGCCCAGCCGTACGGTCTCGGCGACCGTCTCGTCGCAGTCCGCCACGGAGAAGTAAACGAGGAAATGCCCCGGCATCTCCTTGGGAAATGCCTCGGTGATGACACTTCGCCCGCCGATCGCGCTGTCGGTGCCCGGCTCGGATCCCGCCGGGGACCAGGTGCGGAAGTCGGCCGGTTCGTCCGGGAGATCCTTCCCGAGGAAGCCGAATACCGACTCGTAGAAGAGGTCGACGCTCTCCTTGTCCCTCGTATAGACCTCTGTCCAGCAGAAAGATCCGGGCTCACCCTGCTTTTCGAACCCGGAGTACGCGCCGGGCTGCCAGACGCCGAAGACCGCGCCGCCGGGATCGACACCCTGCGCCATCGTGCCGTACGGTCCCACAGGCATCGGATCCCGCACCATTCCGCCGCCGGCCTCCTTGATTCGCGCACTGAGCGCGGTGGCGTCCGATGTCGCGAAATAGACGCCCCAGGCGGTCGGCATACGCCCGTCCTGCTTCGCGGCGAGAGCGGCCACTCGCTTTCCGTCACTGAAAGCATTCGTGTAGTACCCGTATGCCGCACCGCCGTCCGCGCCGAATGTCCAGCCGAACAGCTCGCCGTAGAAACGCTTGCCCGCCTGGACGTCGGGAAGCGACACATCCACCCAGCAGGGCGTGCCTTCCGCGAATGCGGCCATGAGCCCGGATCCTTCCTGCGCGTGCGCACCGCCCAGGGGTGCACCTTCCGGCCACGCTAATGGCGCATTCCGGCGGGCGCAGGGCGGGACAAATCGAACAATTGACTAATTGTCTCCCCGTGAGGGCTTGTGCGCACCGAGTTGTCCACCACGGTTGTCCACAGGCTGTTGATAACACTATTCCTGGTCACGGGGCTCCGGCCGAACCTCTTCCCGCCCTCTTCCGGCTTCCTTACGGCCCACTTCCGGCCCACTTCCGACCCCCTGCGATCAGCGGCCGGATCCCCATTTGCAGTCGGCCGAATCGCGCTCCGATCACCCCTCGGTAAGCTGACGGCATGACAGGACAAGTACGTACCGTCGACGGCCGTGTGGCCGGTCGGCGCGGCCAGGCGACGCGGCAGAAGCTGCTCGACTGCCTCAGCGAGATGCTCAGCACCTCGCCATATCGGGACGTCAAAGTCATCGACGTGGCCCGGAAGGCAGGCACTTCACCCGCGACCTTCTATCAGTACTTCCCGGACGTCGAGGGCGCTGTCCTTGAGATCGCCGAGGAAATGGCCAAGGAGGGTGCCGGATTGACCGACTTGGTCTCCGGCCGCTCCTGGGCCGGTAAAGCAGGACGCCAGACGGCGGAAGAACTCGTGGAGGGATTCCTCGACTTCTGGCGCAAGAACGACGCGATCCTCAGGGTCATCGATCTCGGCGCCGCCGAGGGCGACAAGCGGTTCTACAAGATCCGCATGAAGATCTTGAGTTCGGTCACCAACTCCCTTACGGATTCCGTGAAGGAGCTCCAGTCCAAAGGCAGGGTCGACAAGGACGTCAACCCCGCCGCGATGGCCGGCTCACTGGTCGTCATGCTCGCCGCCGTGGCCGGGCATCAGAAGGGCTTCCAGACCTGGGGTGTGAAGCAGGCCGAACTGAAGCCGAACCTCTCCCTGTTGGTCCATCTGGGCATCACGGGCAAGAAACCGGCGAAGTAGCCGCGCCCACGGGGCACGGTGCGGGCGTGCCCTTCCCTCCGTCCTGTCACGCCGGCGGCGGATCAGACAACTGATCCCCGCCGGCGCTCCCGTCTCACGGACCTCTCAGGGACGCTCACGGATGCCTCATGGACGTCTCACGGACCGGACGGCAGCACCCGCTCCACGAGGCCGCCGATCAGCCGCTCGGCCTCCTCCTCCGAGAAGACACCGGGCAGCGTGAGCCGCTCCACCACCAGCCAGTTGACGGCCAGATAGATCATCTTGACCGCGTCGGCGTCACCGGGGAGCCCGGACGCCAGATGGTTCCTGACATTCTCCTCGACGTCCTCGGCCACGCGCGCGGTCAGTACGGCACGCAGCTCGGGCCGCCGGGTGGCCTCCAGCCGCAGTTCGAGCAGCGCGAGAAACCCGGTCCGGAACGCGGCGACCCGCTCCACCACCAGCCGTACCAACTCCGCCGTCCGCTCCCGCGTGTTGGGCCCGGCAAGCATTCTCGCCGCGGCGGCGTCGTCCGGGATCAGCCGCTCGTAGATACGGTGGCCGACCTGGTTGAGCAGTTCGTCCCGGCTGGTGAAGTAGTTGGACGCCGTCCCCTTGGGTACGCCGGCCTCGGCGTCGACGGCCCGGAAGGTCAGCCCACGGGCCCCCTCACGGGCGAGCACTTCGATGGCTGCGTCGACGAGCGCGGAACGTCGGGCCAGGTTCTGTCGCATCGGGACCGGTCACACCTTCTCTGTTGACACCACTCCATGTGTAGTACTACACCCTAAGTGGCGGCAGGGCCCGGCCGTCGGTCTTCATCAGGCAGATGCCCCCGCCCGCGCTGTTGAATGGGCCCATGAGCGACGTGAGCGAGGAGCAGCGGGCGTTCCGCGCGGTTCTGCGGGATCTGCGGGTCTGGGAAAGCGGCCTGGCCGGGTTCGACACCGGGGACGTGCCCGATCTGCCGCTGGTGCTGTTCCAGCGGTGGTTCGTCGAGGCGGCCGGGGCCGGGCAGGTCGAGCCGCACGCCATGGCGCTCGCGACCGTCGACGGCGAGGGGCGGCCCGACGTACGCACCCTGCTGCTGCACGACGCCGACGAGCGCGGCTGGCACTTCGCCACGCACGCCACCAGCACGAAGGGCCGGCAGCTCGCGGCCCGCCCGTGGGCGGCGCTCGGGTTCTACTGGCCCGCGCAGGGGCGGCAGGTGCGGGTGCGGGGTGCGGTGAGCGCCGCCGGGGAGGACGAGAGCCGGGCGGATCTGGCCGTACGGTCCACCGGTGCGCTGGCCGCGGCTCTCACCGGGCGCCAGAGTGAAGTGCTGGGCTCAGCCGAGGAGTTGGCGCGCGCCTCGCACGCGGCGTGGCAGCGGGCGCAGGCCGAGCGGGACGCGCCCGTGCCGACGTGGAGGCGGTACGTGCTGGCGGCCGACGAGGTCGAGTTCTTCCAGGGCGACACCGAGCGCAGGCATGTACGGCTGCGCTACCGCCGTACGGCCCCGACCCCGGGCCTGGCCACGGCCCGGGACTCGGCCACGACGGGCGGCGCCGGCTGGTCGCGCGAGCTGCTCTGGCCGTAGACCGCGCCTTTGGCCGTAGACCGCGCCTCGCGGATCCGGCCCCTCAGACGGTTTCGAAGCGGTCGCGGGAGGACTCGATGTGGCCGATGTAGCGGTGGGTCCAGTCGCACATCCGGTCGACGGTCTCCCGCAGGGCGAGGCCGGGCTCGGTGAGGGTGTACTCGACCTTCGGCGGCACCGTGGGGTGCACCGTGCGCTCGACCAGGCCGTTGCGCTCCAGCATGCGCAGGTTCTGGGTGAGCATCTTGTGGCTGATGCCGTCGACCTCCTTCCGCACCTCGCCGAACCGCAGGGTGCCTTCGCCCAGCGCCTCGATGATCAACAGCGCCCACTTGTTGGCGACGTCCGAGAAGATCTCCCGCGCCAGCGAGTCCGCGCGGGAGAGGTCCGCGTCCTCGGGTGTGCCGCTGAGCTGCTTGGTTCCCATCAGGTTCCCCAGTCACCAAAAAGTGCGTTCTTCCATGTCAGCGCTCACTCTCTTACGGTTCCCGAGTAACCGCAAGAGACCGTGCACAGCAACAGAGAGCAGGCAGCAGCCATGGCCGTGAACCTGGTGAACCCCACCGGACTTCCGCAGATCGACTCCTACCACCAGGTGGCCGTCGCCACCGGGTCGAAGCTGGTCTTCCTCGCCGGGCAGGTGGCCTGGGACGCCGACGGGGCCACTGTCGGCGAGGGCGACCTCGCCGCCCAGGTCGAGCAGTGCTACCTCAACGTCGCCACCGCCCTGGCCGGGGCCGGCGCCACCTTCGAGGACGTGGCGAAAGTGACCGTCTACGTCGTCGGCTGGACCCCGGACAAGATGTCCCTGTTCCTGGAGGGAGCCGCCCGCGCGTCCGCGAAGCTCGGCGTCACCCCCGTACTACCGGCGGCCACGCTGGTGGGCGTCGCGGCACTCGACGTACCGGAGCATCTGGTCGAGATCGAGGCGACGGCCGTGCTCGACTGATCTCACAGGGGCCCTGGGCGCGGGCGTCGGATTCACGCCGCTTTCACCGCGGATTCAGCCTCTGCGCGCAGGACTTACCCCGACGTAACCCATTCGTAATCGATTCCCATCTTGACCGAGACCCAACAAGTGCTCGCTCGATTACGCTCAGCTCTCATGGCCAGCGACATCGACCTCACCAACGACCGTCCCGTGTACGTCATCGGCGGCGGCCCAGGCGGTCTCGCCGCCGCCGCGGCGCTTCGCGCGCAGGGCGTACGAGCGGTCGTGCTGGAGAAGTCCGAGGCTGTCGGGACCTCCTGGCGCCGGCACTACGACCGGCTCCATCTCCACACCACCCGCAAGCTGTCCGCGCTGCCTGGCCTCCCGATGCCGCGGTCCTTCGGCCGCTGGGTCTCGCGCGACCAGATGGTCCGCTATCTGGAGAAGTACGCGGAGTTCCACGGTCTGGAGATCGTGACCGGTGTCGAGATCACCGGCATCGAGCGTTCGGCTGACGGCGAGAGCTGGCTGCTGCACGGGACCGGCGGCCGGGAGCTGACCGGGAGCGCCGTCGTCGTCGCCACCGGCTACAGCCACACCCCGCGGGTGCCGTCCTGGCCGGGGGCGGAGGCGTACGGCGGGAAACTGCTGCACGCGAGCGAGTACCGCAACCCCGCCCCGTACAAGGGGAAGGACGTCCTGGTCGTCGGCGTCGGCAACACGGGCGCGGAGATCGCGGTCGACCTGGTGGAGGGCGGCGCGGCGCGCGTACGGCTCGCGATCCGCACGGTCCCGCACATCGTGCGCCGTTCGACACTCGGCTGGCCCGCGCAGCGCACCGGCATGCTGGTCCGGCGGCTGCCGACGCGGCTGGTCGACCGGGCGGGCGAGCTCATGTGCAAGATCGCGGTGCCCGATCTCGCGGCTCAGGGACTGCCGCGCCCCGACACCGGGCTGTACTCGCGGGTGCGCGAGGGCGCCATCCCGGTGCAGGACGTGGGGTTGATCGCGGCGGTGCGGGACGGCCGGGTCGAACCGGTCGCGGCGGTCGAGTCGTTCGACGGCGACAAGGTGGTGCTGGCGGACGGTTCGCGGATCTCGCCGGACGCGGTGATCGCGGCGACGGGCTACCGCCGGGGCCTGGAGGGCCTGGTGGGCCACCTCGGCGTGCTGAACGAGCGAGGGCTTCCCGTGGTGCGGGGCGGGCGGACGTCCGAGCGGGCGCCGGGGCTCTACTTCACGGGCTTCACGAATCCGATCAGCGGGATGCTGCGGGAACTGTCGATGGACGCGGAGCGGATAGCGAAGGCGGTCAAGGGGCGTTGACGACGTCTCTTGTCTCCCCCCTCGTACGGCTCCTGATCAGCAGAGCCATCAGCGCCGCCGCCGCGCACAGGGCGCCCGAGGCGTACCAGACCGTGTTGTACGAGCCGGTGACATCGCGCGCGATGCCGCCCGCGAACGCGACGACCCCGGCGCCGATCTGGTGCGAGGCGAGCACCCAGCCGAAGACGATCGCGCTGTCGGCGCCGTAGTACTCGCGGCACAGGGCGATCGTCGGCGGGACGGTCGCGACCCAGTCCAGGCCGTAGAAGACGATGAAGAACAGCATCGGCGGCCGGACGTCCGGGGCGAGCAGCATCGGCAGGAAGAGCAGGGAGACGCCGCGCAGCGCGTAGTAGACGGCGAGCAGCCGCCGCGCGTCGAAGCGGTCGGTGAACCAGCCCGAGGCGATCGTCCCGATGATGTCGAAGACACCGATCACGGCGAGGAGCGAGGCTGCGGCCGTGACCGGCATGCCGTGGTCGTGCGCGGCGGGGATGAAGTGGGTCTTGATCAGCCCGTTCGTGGAGGCGCCGCAGATCGCGAACGTCCCCGCGAGCAGCCAGAAGGGGCCGGTGCGGGCGGCCTTGAACAGGACGGTGACGGCCCGCCGCGCGGCGCCGGTGACGGGGGGCGGCTTGGGCGTGAACTCCTCGGAGCCGTACGGCGGGAGCCCCACGTCCGCCGGGTGGTCGCGCAGCAGCAGCCAGACGAACGGGACGACGACGAGCGCGGACATCGCGACGGTGATGGAGGCGGGGCGCCAGCCGTGGTTCTGCACGAGCCAGGAGAGCAGCGGCAGGAACACCAACTGCCCGGAGGCGCCGGCCGCGGTGAGGATGCCGGTGACGAGTCCGCGCCGGGCGACGAACCAGCGGTCGGTGACGGTGGCGGCGAAGGCCAGGGCCATCGAGCCGGTGCCGAGGCCGACGAGGACGCCCCAGTAGAGGACCATCTGCCAGGCGGCGGTCATGACGACGGTGAGCGCGGACCCGGTCGCGATGACGGTGAGCGCGACGGCGACGACGCGGCGTATCCCGAACCGGTCCATGAGCGCGGCGGCGAACGGGGCGGTGAGCCCGTACAGGGCGAGATTGACCGAGACGGCGAACCCGATCTCGCCGCGCGACCAGCCGAACTCCGAGTGCAGCGGGTCGATGAGCAGTCCGGGCAGCGAGGCGAAGGCGGCGGCGCCGATGATCGTCACAAAGGTGACGCCGGCGACGAACCAGGCCCGGTGGATACGGGGCCGGGGCCGGGGCCGGCGGTTCGGAGGCGTGGCGGGGCCCTGGGCGGGGGTCTCGGCTGTCTGTGTCACGCCAAGAAGCATCCGCGCCGCAGGCGCCGCGCACGAGCGGCCCGAGGGCCAGCACCCAATAGGATCGGGCCACCGGAAGCCCCGAACGCGGCACGGGTGCCCTCCGGCGCCCGCCGGAAGCGGAGGGGCCGATGACTTGTTGCGGCGTGCGACCGCGGGGCGGCATCGGGCCGGGCGGAACTTTCCGGACACGGCCGGAAAGCAGCACCATCGGCGTTGGCGCGTGCGACCGCACGCCGGACGACGCAAGGACCCTGTCCCAGGCCCGAAGGGCCAGGAGAAAGCCGACGCCCAAGCGTCGTGAACCAGGAAGCGCCGTCCGCCCACAAGGCGGGCGCGCACAGCGGCCGACGTCCCGTTGGCGCGGAGCGCATCCGAAGGGCCGCAGCGCGCACGGCACCGCCAGCCGGACCCGGCCTGGAGGGTGCCCGGGAAGGAGCGTCGTCCGCCCACAGGGCGAAGCTCGCGCCCGCCGCGCAGCGGCAGACGACTCGTTGCGCGTGCGGCCGCGTCGCGGAGGATCGGGCTCGTACTGGGCGCACTTGGGCCACTCCGGCAACGCCGCGAGCGCGCGGGCTAGGGGCTGCCCTTCGCCGGTGACTTCCGCGGGCGGGGGGTCGGCGGTGGGGCGTCCGTCGGTCCTGGTGGGCGGGCGGCGCGGGACAGGTCGCGGATCGGGCGGGACGCGAACAGCGCTCCGCAGACCAGGACGTTCACCACCGCCCCGCCCACCAGCACCTCGTGCGTGCCGACCGCCTCCGCCACCGGGCCCGCCAGCGCGCGGCCGACCGCCAGCATGATCAGGGAGCCCGCCACGTCGTACGCGTGCAGCCGGTTCAGTGCCTCCGGCGGGATCATCGTCTGGACCGTCGTGGACCACATCACCAGCCAGAACGCCAGAGCCACCCCGCCCACGAAGAACCCGGCGGCCAGCAGCGGCAGCGGGACGTCGTACGCCAGCACCAGCAGGTTCGCGGTGACCGCGAGCAGCGCGACCGTCCCCGCGAACAGCGGTCTGGCGGGCCGCAGCCGCAGCGCCAGCAGCCCGCCCGCCACATTGCCCGCGCCGTGGACGGTCATCATCAGACCGAACATGGCCGAGCTGTGCCGCTCGGTGACCACCACCGCCTCCAGCGGGACCATCGGCCCGAGCACCGTGACGCCGTACACCGACCAGATCGCGATCACGCCCCACAGCCAGGACCGGGCCCGGAACTCCCGCCAGCCGCCGATCAGTTCGGTGAGCATCGTGTCGCCGCGCACCGGCTTCATGGTCGCCGTCCGGACCAGGAAGAGGCACAGGCCGCTGATCCCGAACGTGGCCGCGTTCACCGCGAAGATCGTGCCGGGTCCGCCGAAGCCGGCCAGCGCCCCCGCCGCGGCCGGACCCGCCATCGTCGCCAGGGACTCGGTGACCCGCAGCACCGCGTTGCCGCGCTGTACGTCGGGCGAGAGCACGGGCAGCATGCTGGCCACGCCCGGCTGGAAGAGCGCCGCGCCGAGCCCGTTGACCGCGCTCAGCGCGTACACGAGCCAGAGCTGCGGCGCTCCCCCGGCGAAGAGGACCGCCAGGGCCGCCGTCCCGAACAGCCGCGTCACATCGGCGAGAACCATCATCCGGCGCGGGGTGAACCGGTCCGCGAGCACCCCGCCGAAGAGTACGAATCCGGCGAAGCAGACCATCCACGCACCGAGCGCGAAACTGACGGACGACGCCCCGTGTCCGGCGTCGAGCAGCCCGGCGGCGAGCGCGACAGGCACCATGCCGTCGCCGAAGCGCGCCACTGTCCTGGCCAGGAAGAACAGCCGGAAGTTACGGTTCCACAGCGGCGTCCCGGCCGGGCCGGGAATGGCGGGGTCCCTCGGGCGCTTAACAGTCACAGGGCTGACAGATATCAAGTACTGGTCTGGACCTCCAGGGGTTTCCGTATGACGGACGACACCGTATGACGGACGACACAGACCAACGGCACGGGAGGGGCGGGACGATGACGGAGAGCGGTTCGGGGAACGGGAACAGCCCCGGCAGCGGCGGCGACCGGCCGCGCCACCGCGTCGTGGTCCTCGCCCTCGACGGGGTCCTCCCCTTCGAACTGGGCATCCCCCAGCGGATCTTCGGCCGCGCCAAGAGCCCCGACGGCGCCCCGCTGTACGACGTGATCACCTGCTCGGTCCGCCCGCCGGGCCCGGTCCGTACGGACGCGGACTTCGACATCCTCGTGACCAGCGGCCCCGAGGCCATCGCCACCGCCGACACGGTGCTGGTCCCCGCCTCGTACGAACTCGGCCCGGTCCACGAGGAGGGCAGGCTCACCGACGAACTCAGCGCCGCCTTCTCGTACTTGCGCCCCGGCACCCGCATGGTCTCCATCTGCACCGGCAGTTACGTGCTCGCCGCCGCCGGATTCCTCGACGGGCGGCCCGCCTCCACCCACTGGTCGTCGGCCGCGCACTTCCAGCGGACCTTCCCCCGGATCAAGGTCGACGCGGACGTGCTCTTCATCGACGACGGCGACGTCCTGACCTCGGCCGGGGTCGCCGCCGGGATCGATCTGTGTCTGCACATCGTGCGCCGCGACCACGGCACGGCGATCGCCAACGACGTGGCGCGGCGTACGGTCGTACCCCCGCACCGGGACGGCGGCCAGGCCCAGTACATCCAACGCCCGGTCCCGGAAGCCCAGTTGGCGACCACCACCAAGGCGAGGGCCTGGGCGCTCGCCCGGCTCCACGAGCCGATCCAGCTGCGGGACATGGCGGAGCAGGAGTCGATGTCCGTGCGTACGTTCACGCGCCGCTTCCGTGAGGAGGCGGGGATCAGCCCCGGACAGTGGCTGGTCCTGCAACGGGTCGAGCGGGCGCGGTATCTGCTGGAGTCGACGGACCTCTCCGTCGACCAGATCGCGAAGGACGCGGGATTCGGTACTGCGCAGTCCATGCGCCAGCATCTCCAGGCGGCGCTCGGTGTCGCGCCGACCGTCTACCGCCGGACCTTCCGCGCCGTCCCCGGACAGCGGACGCCGACGATCGACGGCACCCGGAACGGCAACGGCGCCCGGAACGGCGACAACTCCCGGAACGGCAGCGGGGCGGCGGCTGCGGCGCTCAGGCCTGTGTGACGGCCTTCGACGAGCCGTCGGCGGGGCGGTCCACGTCCACGGGCCGCCCGGTCGTCACCGGCAACTCAACCGCGTACCGCCCGATCCCGCCGTTCCGCCCCGGTGCCCGCACGGCCACCGACGGCTCGTACTCCGCGCTCCCGTCCGGCTCACAGCGGTCCACCTCGCACCAGATGCGCTTGCCCGAGCCCTCCGGCTGCCACCCCCACCGGTCGGCGAGCCCGTCGACCAGCTCCAGGCCCCGCCCGTTGGTGTCCCCGCCCTGCGCGTGGCGCGGATGGGGCGGTCGCGCGCTGGTGTCGGCGACCTCGACCCGTACGGTCCCGGCCTCGGCGGCCCCCGAGCCGAACAGCATCCGCAGCACGGCCGGACAGCCCGTGTGCACCACCGCGTTGGTGACGAGCTCGGAGATCAGCAGGATCAGCGTCTCCGCCAGCGGCTCGTCGTCGTTCATTCCGGAACCGATGAGCCGCGAACGCGCCCATCGACGGGCCCGGCCGACCTCCGCCGGATCGGCCCCGACCTCCAACTGCACCTGAAGTACCTGCACCGCTCACACCATCCGAACCGGCGGGCACATCGCCTCGCGCCTCGACAAGGTCCACGACAAGGTCACAGAACGTGATTCCCTTGTGGGACAGCATGGTTGACGTACAGTCACCGCAACAAGCGCTTCGGGCATATTCCAACGCGAAGGAGTACGCGTGAGGCATACTGTGCGACGCGCTCTGCGGGAAGTCGAACAACGACGCATCGGGCGCCTTCGAACGGCGCGATCGGCAGGCATTCGCCGGTCCGGCGTCGCCGTACCGGCCACACCGAATCCGTCTCGTCCCACCGAAACTCGCACCCGAGCGAGCGTACCGGAGCCTGCCGCCGACTCCGGCCCGTGACGGGTCGCCGTAAGGACACAACCCGGTATCGACATGTGCGCGCACTGTCTCGTCACGCATGGTGACGCTCTCCGGTGCGGCCCGGCCGCGGCTCCTCCGCAGCTCCGGGCGGCCGGCCCGGTGCCCCCGTTTTAGGGCTCCGGCGTGACGTAGTACTCGGCGAACGCCGTCAGGATCTCCTCCTCGGAGATCCGGCCGTCACCGTCCGCGTCCAGCGCCCGCGCGACCTCCCCCGCCCTCGCCTGCTCCGTGCCGAGCACGAGCAGCACGCGCTCGGCCGCGGCGGGCGTGACACCGCCGCCGTCCTCGTCCGCGATGGCGATCACCGCGTGCAGAAAGGGCCGGGCGATCTCGGCGAAGCGCTTGGGGCTGTCGCGCAGCCTCTTCGCGGCGCCGGTGATGAATTCCTGCCGGGTGACCCGCTGGTCACCGTCGACGTCGGCGATACCCGCCATGCCCTGCCAGAAGGCCTCGGCCCCGTTGTAGAGGTTCTGCCCCTTCTCGGATCGTGCGGTGACGCCGAACTCCGCGAGCAGTGCCGCTGCCGCTCCGCTGAAATCCTCGCGGTCGATGTAGCCGTTGCCGTCCTGGTCGAAGGCGGCGAATCGGGAGGCGATCTTGCCCTCGTACTCTGCGCTGTCCATGACTGGGAGCGTACGACGCCGGGGGGCCACCGTGTGGTGGCTTCACGTCTGTCCGCTGGACATGAACGGTGCCGGGCCCGTGCGCCGGGGCCACGTCTGACCTGTGCCTTGGCGGTGCCCGCCCCCTGCCCGGCCTATGCCGACAGGGGCTGCGCTTCCTCGTCGACGGCCTCGGAGACGTCCGAGTAGACGTCGAAGAGACGGCGCACACCGAGAGCCGCGAGGACGCGGTTGACGTGCGAGCCCTCCTCCGCGCCGTGCGCGGGCAGGATGAGATGGAGCCGGCCCTGGCAGGAACGCATCAACTTGCGGGAGGCGATGAGCACACCGACGCCGCTGGAGTCGCAGAAGAACACTCCGGACAGGTCCAGCACCAGCTCACGGCGGCCGGCGGCGACCGCGTCGTGGACGTGCTGGCGGACCACGGGCGAGGTCACGAGATCCAGTTCTCCGGTGATGCGCAGCACGGTCCACAGACCGTGCTCGTCCTTGTCCACCTTGAGCGTCACGCCTGGACCTTCCCTCGTACGGTTCCGGGGACCCCACAGTGGATTCCCGGATTCCGGACCTTCACCGGAGACCGTCCTTCTTCTTCGCGGCTGCCCCTCCGACCTCTGATGAAACACAACGGACACCGGCCGGGGAAATTCCTTATCATCTCGGACGGCCTTCGGGGGCGCACTTGACGCAAAGGGGCGCACTTCGATGACACTGGCCAGTACATTCGAAATGGCGGGGTCAGCTCACGGAGTCGGACGACGGAGCGGTCACAGGGGCTGGGGGTCTCATGGCAAAGGACACACCGTCCCGCTGGGACCGCCGGATGCGGCAGCGGCTCGCGCGGGGTGAGGCCGCCGCGCTCGGCGAGCTCTACGACCGCTTCGCCTCGCTCGTGCACAGCCTCGCCCACCGGGTGCTCGACGACGACGAGGCCGCCGACCGGATCACCCGCGAGGTCTTCGGTTACGTGTGGGAGCACCCCGACGCCTTCGACCCCAAGCAGGGCTCGATGCGGTCCTGGATCGCCACGCTCACCCGCCACCAGGCGGTGCACCGGCTGCGTGAGCTGGAGACCGCCGCCCGTCAGGCCAGCGGCGAGGGCACCGCGGAAGAGCTGGAACAGAAGATCCGCGAGGCGTCGGCCGCCGCACGCGCCGACTACATCGTCACCTCCATGCCGGCGTCGCTGCGCGCCGCGCTGGACCTCGCGTACTTCCAGCGCCGTGACTACCGGCAGACCGCCGCTGACCTCGGGGTCACCGAGGACGAGGCGCGGCGCCGACTGCGGCTCGGTCTGCAACTGCTCTCGTCGGCGAACACCCGGCCCCTGGAGGGCTCGTCACCGCCCGGCAACGGACGGTCGCTGTGAGCGGGCCGCTCGACGGCGGCCGGGGCCGGGGCAATCCCGACGACCCCGACGACGTGCGCGGCATCCCGCGCATACCAGGCCAGCGCGCCGCCGCGGACGACCTGGAGCCGCCCGCGGCGGACGTACTGCGCCGGGCCGTCGAGGGTGCCGCGCGCGCCGCGCAGGCGGCGAAGGAGAGCCGCGAACGGGAAGAGCCCGATGGGACGAACGAGCCGGATGAGGCCAACGAGGCACACGCGGCGGACGATGCCGACGCGGACGACACAGGCGACGCGGCGGACCACACAGGCGACGTGGCGGCGGACGAGGGGACCGGCGGCGTTACGGGCTCGGCCCCCGGCAGACCGCGCGAGCCGGCCCATCCGCCGGATCCGGCCCGGGAGCGGGACATGACCGGCGGCCGGGGCCCGCAGGGTTCACCGCCGCCCTGGCAAGCCACGGAGCCCGCCGAGCCGCCGCCCTCGCACTCCGTACTGAAATCCCTGCTCGGCGCGTGGGCCCTGGCGGCCTGCTCGCCCGAGGAGACGACTCACGTCGAGAACCACCTCACCGAGTGCGCGCCGTGCGCCGACGAGGCCCTCAAACTCCGTGACGCCGTCGGCCTGTTGCAGACCGACCGCACGCTGGATCTCCCTCCGCTGCTCCGCTCCCGGGTGCTGGAGACCTGCCTCGACCGCCGGGCCGCCCGTATCCCCGTGCCGGTGTGGGCCACCCCGTACGACGCGGAGACCGCCCGGCTCGACGCGCTGCTGCGCGACTTCGGCGACGCGGAGTGGCACGCGCCGCTCCAGCTCAGATGGTTCGAGAAGGAGGAGCCCGTCGCGCGCAGGGCCACGGTCGCCGGGGTCATCGGACATCTGATGACCGTCGACGGGCTGGTGGCTTCGGCGCTGGGCCTTGAGGATCCGCTGGGCCCGTCGGCACCGCGGTCGCCGACCGACCGGACCGAGGCGTTCTGGCGTACTGCGCATCCGCCGCCCACCCGCACGATCCACGAGCCGTGGCGCGACCAGAGCCACGAACTGCTCAGAACGGTGTCCTTCGCCGGGCGCGGGGTGGCCGAACTCTCCGTCTCGTACGGCGAGTTCGCCCTGCCGTTGCGCGACGCGCTGATCGACCGGGCCTTCGAGTGCTGGATCCACGGATCGGACATCGCCGTGGCGGTGGACTACCCGTATCCGCCGCCGAGCGGCCCGCACTTGCGCGTGATGATCGACCTCGCCGCACAGCTGATCCCGTCCGCCCTCGCGGCCCGCCGCCGGGCGGGCCTGGCGTCACCGGCGCGTCAGCCGACCGTGCCGGGCTCGCCGGGGCGGTCCCTGCATCTGGAGGTCGAGGGCGCGGGCGGCGGGGACTGGTACATCGCGCTCGACTCACCGGCCGCGGTCGGCACCGCAGAGCACGCGGTGGCCCAAGTGGCGCTGGACGGCGTCGAGTTCTGCCGGCTGGTGGCGGGCCATCTCTCGCCCGATGAGGCGGCGGCCGGGCAGGACGGCGACCGCGAGGCGATCCGCGACGTCCTGTCGGCGGCGGCCTCGCTGAGCCGGCTCTAGGCCGTCCGCCCAACAGGCCCTGGGGCCTCCGCCGTACTCACGCCTGCGGCTACGCGAAGATCACCGTGCGGGTGCCGTTGAGCAGGATGCGGTGTTCGGCGTGCCATTTGACCGCGCGGGCCAGCGCCTGGCACTCCACGTCGCGGCCGATCGCCACCAGCTGCTCCGGGGTGACCTCGTGGCCGACGCGCTCGACCTCCTGCTCGATGATCGGGCCCTCGTCGAGGTCGGCGGTCACATAGTGCGCGGTGGCACCGATCAGCTTCACACCCCGGGCGTGCGCCTGGTGGTACGGCTTCGCGCCCTTGAAGCTCGGCAGGAAGGAGTGGTGGATGTTGATGATCCGGCCGTTCAGCTGCTTGCACAGATCCTCGGAGACGACCTGCATGTAGCGGGCGAGGACGACCAGCTCGACGTCCTCGGCGCGGACCAGCTCCAGCAGCTGGGCCTCGGCCGCCGCCTTTGTGTCCTTGGTCACAGGGATGTGGTGGAAGGGGATGTCGTACGAGGCGACCAGCTCGGCGAAATCGGTGTGGTTGGAGACGACGCCGGCGATGTCCACGGGCAGCGCGCCGGTCCGCGACCGGAAGAGCAGGTCGTTCAGGCAGTGGCCGAACTTGCTGACCATCAGGATGATCCGCATCCGGTCCCCGGCGTGGTGGAGCTCCCAGTCCATCCGGAAGGAGTCGCCCACGGCGGCGAAGCTCGCGCGCAGCTTCTCCACGGTCACCGGCGTCTCGGCCGAGAAGTGGACCCGCATGAAGAAGAGACCGCTGTCACGGTCGCCGAACTGCTGACTGTCCTCGATGTTGCATCCGGTCATGAACAGAAAGCTGGAAACGGCGTGCACAATGCCCTGTTTGTCCGGGCACGAGAGCGTCAGGACGTACTGGTCGGACAGGGCGGCGGGCCGGTCGGACCCGGCATCGGACTGCTGCGCGGCACTCATGAACCCTGAGGATTCCACACGGGACCGGCACCCGCACGGCCCACCGGAAACCACCGGGCCGAGACCACCGCGCGCACCACGTGCGCCCCCGGGCCTCAGGCGGACTGCGTCAGGATCCGCAGCACGTCCAGCGAGCGCGGCACCGTGTCCGGGTCCTCGCCGTCGTTCACGGCGAGCCTGACGTGCGCCTCACGCGCCGCCCGTACGGCCTCCGGCCAGCCGTGATGCTCCAGATACACCGCGATCGGGGCGTCCGGCCCCACCTGGTGCATGATCCGCAGCACCCGCAGGACGGCGACGTCGACCAGCGCGGCCTCGCCGGAGTCACGGAAGATCGTCCCGACGTATTTCTCCGCCGACCAGTTGTCCAGCCAGGTGTCCTCGACCAGCCGGTACACGGCGTCGGTGACGTCGCCGTACCCCTCGCGGCCGGCCAGCCAGTACTCCTGGTGGAAGACGGGATCGGAAAGCATGTGCAGCGCCGAGCGCACGTTGCTGCGCCAGCGCCACCAAGGAATGTCATTGAGCGGCATGCCGCCCATGGTGGAGGAGCGACGGCCACGACGGGAAGAGTTATCCGAACCTTGCTGCACAGCAGCAGATCGTACGGTCACTCCGGTGGTGATGATATTCGCCCCCTGTAATTCACCTCGTGGTCATGTGTGGTTGAACAAGCCCCACCTGGAAGTTACCCACAGGCCGGAAGTGTGCGGATACATGACCGGTAGGCAGCAGCGCCCGTCCTTCCCTCACAACTTCCGCCGGAATCCCGTGGTCCGCGCCTTGTGCACGGTGGCGGCCGGGGCGTCGGTGGTCACCGGATGTGGCGTGCTCCCTGGTGACCCGGGGGGCTCCAGGGAGCCCGTCACAGTCATGACCTGGGCGCCCGAGGGCACCGGCGCGACGAACATGCCCGGCATGCCCGCCATGGCCAAGGCGTACGCGCGGTGGGTCAACGAGGCGGGCGGCATCGACGGCCACGAGCTGCGCGTGCTGACCTGCAACGAGCGCAACACCTCGGCGGGCGCCGCCGACTGCGCGCGTCTGGCATCCGACAAGGACGTGACGGCCGTCGTCGGCTCGTACAGCCAGCACGGCAACGCCTTCATGGCGCCCCTGGAGGCGGCCGGCATCCCCTACCTCGGCGGCTACGGCATAACCGAGCGCGAATTCAGCAGCTTCGTCTCCTACCCGGTCAACGGCGGCCAGGCCGCGCTCCTGGCCGGGAACGGGCTCCAGCTGGGCGGGGAGTGCGGCCGGGTCTCCATCGTGCGGCCCGACACGATCACCGGTGACGCGATGCCGGAGCTGCTCAACTCGGGCCTCAGCAACGAGAAGGACAAGGACGACGGGGACGACGAGAAGGCGACGGACGTCCGCGCCGCCGAGGACGCCACCGACTACACCGCCTCGGCCGAGAAGGCCCGCGAGAACGCGGCCGACGGCTGCGTCACGGCGGTGCTCGGCGACCGTACGGAAACGTTCTTCGACTCCTACCGGCGCCTGCCCGACGACGGCGGCAACGTCCGCATCTCCTCGGTGCTCGGCAGCGTCGGCCAGCCGCTGGTGGACCGCACGGGCGGCTCGAAGGGCCTCTTCGAGGGCGCGTACGTCACGGGCTGGTACCCGCAGGCCTCCGACCCGGCCTGGGAGCCGATGCGCGACGTGCTCCAGAAGCACGCCTTCGGCGACGCGAGCATCGACACTTCGGATCCGGGCGTCCAGACCACCTGGATCGCCTACACCGCGCTCAAGTCGGTCATCGAGTCGATCGACCGCGACACGATCTCCTCGGCGACGCTCGCACACGCGCTGGACACGGGCGCGAAGGTCGACACGGGCGGGCTCACACCCCCGCTGCGCTGGCGCTACGAGGACATGCTCGGCCTCCCGGGCTTCCCCCGCATCGTGAACAGCGAGGTCACCTTCCAGGTGGTCCGCGACGGCCAACTGGTGGCCCTGAAGGACGGCTTCGTGGACGTCCGGGGCACCCTGAGCGACGCGGACACGAGGGCGTAAGCCGCCCGCGGGTCCCCGTACGCCGGACCGGCGCGAGCCTGTCCGGCGTCTGCCTGTCCGGCGGCGGGCGCGCGCTGTCACAGTTCCGTCGGGGCGCGTTCCGTGAGGCCGTACTTGGACGCGATGCCGTTCCAGAGGCCCGATGCCTTCTGCTTGGCCGCCGTCGCCTCGCCGCTCGCGCGGTTGCCCTCGGCCGCCGCCTTTGTGGTGCGGGCCTTGCCGCCGCGGCAGCCCTTCTTCGTCTTCGCCTCGGTCGCCCATGTCGCGTAGTGGTCGTCCGCCGAGGCGGAGGCCTGCCAGGCATTGGTCAGCGAGTTCGAGAGCCGGGCGTGCTGCGGCAGTTTGTCGAGGGTCAGTTCCTTGAGGCGGGAGACCAGGTCGCGGCGCTGGTCGGCCGCGTCCTGGAGGTCGGTGACCGCCTGGTCCAGGTTCTTGCAGCTCTTGATGGAGTCGACCGCGCTGATCACCGCCGCCCGGCTGTCGTTGCTCTCGGCGAGGAGCTTGTCGAGCTCCTCGGCCTGGGGCTTGGCCGGGTCCTCCTCGGCCGGGTCGCCGCCCTGGCCCGAGGGCGAGGACTCCGACGACACGGTCTGGTTCTTGTCCTGCTTCTCGGAGTCGTCGCCGCTCATCAGCCAGCCGGCGCCGAGGCCGAGCACGGCGCAGCCGACGACCACGGCGGCGATCAGCGGGACCGGTGAGGACTTGCGGCGCCCGGCGGCCCGGCCCTGCGGGCCCGAGGGCTCGTGCGGGGCGCCCTGCTGCGCGTACGGGGGCGGGGTAGCGCCGTAGCCCTGCTGTCCGTGGGGCTGCTGTCCGTGGGGCTGCTGGGTGCGGGCCTGTCCGCCGCGCCTGCGGCCGGTGCCCGCGCCGGGGTCGATCTGCGGCAGTTGCTGGGTCTCGTCCGGCACGGCGCCGCCCCCGCCGGGGGTCTCCGTACGGAAGAGGCTGTCGAACTCGGCGGGCGGCTGGCGGTCGCCGGGGGCGCCGGGCCGGACGCCGTACGGGGCGCCCTGGGGCGCGGCCGGGATCTCGTTCGGGTCCCCCGCGGGGACGGGCGCGATGAACTGCGTGGCGTCCGCGTCCGAGGTGGCCTGCGCGGGCGGGCCCGGCTGGACGGTGCCGAGGTACTGGGTGGACTCGGCCGGGCGCTCGGGCGGCAGCCCGCCCGGGGTCCGGCCCTGCTGGTACGACGGCACCGGCGGTATGTACTGCGTGGCGTCGGCGGGCCCGGCCGCGGCGGGCACCGGCGGTATGTACTGCGTCGCGTCCGCGCTGCCGCCGGGGGGCGCCTCGGCGGGCAGCGGCTGCGCGCCGTACACACCGGCCATCGGCGGCCCGTAGGACTGCGGCGGCTCCTGGTGCGGCGGCAGCGCCTGCGGCAGGGGCCCCGGGTGGGCGGGCGGCAGGGGCTGCTGGTGCTGCTGCGGCTGGTACGACTGCTGCTGAGGCGGCTCGTAGTGCTGCTGGAGCGACTCGGGCTGCTGCGGGTAGCCGTAACCCCCGTCCGCGCCCCCGCCTCCGCCTCCGTACGCCCCGTAGGCGCCCGGGTCCTGCTGCGGAGGCAGGTGCCCCTCCAGCTCCGGCTGCGACTGTGGCGCACCCGGCCCCCAGGGCTGCCCCCACGGCTGCCCGCCCGCCGGGGCCGTCTGGTCGGCCGGGGCGGACTGGTCCGCCGGGGCCCCGGGGATCAAGGGGGGACCGCCGTCGGCGGGCAGCACGATGCCTTCGTGCGCGGGCCGAGAAGCAGGCAACTGCGACTCGTCCCTTTGTCCGCTTTGCGTCACCGGGACTCCTAGTGTGGACCTACGGAATCGTCAGTTCACGCTACCGGGTGTTTCAGCGGCCCTGCCACGCGCCTGGAACCAGTCACCAACCGCCTGTTCAAGACACCTTCCGACGATGCGGGTCAATCGGACACCCGCGTCCCGCCGGCCCCGTGACCGGTCTCATCCCCGCATCCGCCCCGGTCACGGAGCCGCACTCGGGTCACACCCCGCCCCACCGGTCACCGCGCCAACTCCGCGCCGTGGCCGCACGACCACCGACCGCAGCACCACCGCCCCTGCCCCCGGTGGAAGTTGTAGCAAAGCCGTGTCACGCGGCCTGCGTCTCCAGCCGGGCGCTGAACTCCCGTACGGCGGGCTCCGATCCGTACGGCTCCAACCGCTGCTGGAGATCGTCCAGATACTCCGCTCCCCTGCTGGAGCGCAGCGTGCCGAGCAGCTCCGCCGCGCGCATGCCCGTACGGCACGCCTCCTCCACCTCGCGCTGCTGCACCTGCGCCGTGGCCAGCAGGACGAGGCCGATCGCCCGCCGCCTCGACCGGGTCTCGGGATGACCTGTCAGCGAGTCGGAGGCGTGGCGCGCCGCCGCCTCGGGCTCCCCCAGATCGCGGTAGCAGTGGGCCAACTCGTCGGCCAGATAGGCGTGGTCGAAGTGCGCGATCCACGCCGGGTCGTCGTCCTGCTCCGGATCCGCCTGCTCCAGCGCGGTGAGCGCCCGGCCCGCGACCGCGTGGCACTGGCTCGCGTCGCCCAGCAGCGCGTGCCCCCGCGCCTCGGCGGCCAGGAACATGGCCTGCGCCCTCGGGGTGACGTGCCCGCGCGCGCCCTCCTGCGCGGCCCGCGCCAACTGGGCGATCTCGCGCGGGTTTCCGAGCTGGGCCGCGAGATGGCTCATCGACGCGGCCAGCACATATCCGCCGTATCCCCGGTCCCCCGCGGCCTGCGCGAGCCGCAGCGCCTGGATGTAGTACCGCTGGGCGAGCCCCGGCTGGCCGGTGTCCACCGCCATGTACCCCGCGAGTTCGGTGAGCCGGGCGACATCGGCGAAGAGCCTGCGGCCGACCGATTCCCGGTACGACCCCGAGAGCAGGCCCGACACCACGCTGTTCAGATAGTGCACGACGACCGGGCGGACATGGCCGCTGCCGAAGCGGTGGTCCAGGTCGACCAGCGCCTCGGTCATGGCGGCGACCGCCGCGACGTCCGAATCCCCCACCCGCGCACCGGTGCTGCGGGCCACGGACGCGTCCGCGCCCGTGATCAGCCAGTCCCTGCTCGGCTCGACGAGGGCGGAGGAGGCCACCGCCGATCCGGAGAGGAAGTCGCGCCGGCCCACGTCGCTGCGCCACAACTCGCAGACCTGCTCGATCGCGCCGACGACCGTCGGCGAGAACTGGAGGCCGATGCCGGAGGCGAGATTCTTGCCGTTGGCCATCCCCAGCTCGTCGATGGTGACCGTACGCCCCAGCTTGCGGCCCAGCGCCTCGGCGATGATCCCCGGGGCCCGCCCGCGCGGCTGCTGCCCGCGCAGCCAGCGCGCCACGGACGTCTTGTCGTAGCGGAGATCGAGACCACGCTCGGTCCCGACCATGTTGACCCGCCGGGCGAGACCGGCGTTGGAACAGGCGGCTTCCTGGATGAGTGTTTGCAACCGTTCGTTCGGCTGACGGGCGACGAGAGGCCTGGCTGCCAATGGATACCCCCTGTGGCCGCAGTGATCGACAGAGTGATCACTGCCCGGCAGATCTGCCGTGAATGCGTGCGATGGTCGAAATCAGCAATCTTCGGTAACTTCTCGGAAACGCCGCCCGCTTGGCGTCGAGGTGTGCGTGACCCAACCTCGGGCCTCCCAAAGGGCAACCCCCGGTCACCAATTGTGGTTACCCATCCACGCGGCGCAACCTCTTACGCGCCCCCGTCCATGCCTCAGTGCGCCCCGCGTGCAGGATCGATGCTCCTGCGCGACGGTCGCCGGCGCCCGTAACCCCAGGTCCGGGCGGGAGTTGTGCTCTCCGTGGACAAGACCATCGGAGTGACGGGCGTCGCGGACGCCGCGCAGATCCCCAAGCAGCGGGGCGACCTGCTGATGGACACCGCCGTACGGTACGCGGAGGAACGGCACTGGGACGTGTTCCCCGGCACCTGGCTGGAGGCGGTCGGCGGCAGGGAACGGTGCTCGTGCGACCGCGCCGACTGCCCGGCCCCCGGGGCGCATCCCACGCGGCCGGACTGGGCGGCCCAGGCGACGGGCAGCGGGGTCGCCGCGCGCCGGCTCTGGTCGAAACAGCCCGGCGCGTCGATCCTGCTGCCGACGGGCCGTACGTTCGACGCCCTGGACGTGCCGGAGTCGGCGGGGTTCCTGGCGCTCGCGCGGATGGAGCGGATGCGGATGACGCTCGGCCCGGTCACCTGCACCCCGGACCGCCGGATGGTCTTCTTCGTCCTGCCGGGCGGCTCGCTGAAGGTGGGCGGCCTCGTGAAGAAGCTGGGCTGGTCGGCGTCGGCGATCGATCTGGTGCCCCTGGGCGAGGCGCGGTACGTGGCGGCGCCGCCCACGCGCGTCGGCGGCTCCGGCGCGGTGCAGTGGGCCCGGCGGCCGACTCCGGCCAACCGCTGGCTGCCGGACGTGGAGGAGCTGATCAGCCCGCTGGCGTACGCGTGCGGCCGGGACGCGGCGGCGGCCAGGGCCGGTCGTCCGGCCTGATCCCCTCCGTCCCTGAGATCTGTCCCTGAGTTTGTCCCTGAGTTTGTCCCTGAGGGGCCGCAGGGGGGCGGTCTTATGGTGGGTCTTCTCGACACCACGAAAAGGAACACCGAAGGGCAGTGCGGCATGCCGGAACAGGTACCGGACCGAGCGGCGGAGCGGACAGGGCGGACGGAGCGGGTGGTGCCGCCGGCCGCGGGGGCGGAAGGCGGGGCGGGCGGGGCGCGTACGGCGGGCGCGGCGACGCCGCCTCCCGCCGTACGCGTGGAGGGGCTGTGGAAGCGCTTCGGCGAGCAGGTCGCCGTCGCCGGGATCGATCTCGATCTGCCCGCCGGCCAGTTCGTGGGTCTCGTCGGCCCGAACGGCGCGGGCAAGACGACCACGCTCTCCATGGTGACCGGCCTGCTGCGGCCGGACATGGGCCGGGTCCAGGTCGCCGGGCACGACGTCTGGGGCGACCCGGCGGCGGTCAAGGCGCGGATCGGGGTACTGCCCGAGGGGCTGCGGCTCTTCGAGCGGCTGTCCGGGCGCGAACTCCTCGGATACACCGGCCGGCTGCGGGGGCTGCCCGGTGACGAGGTCGACAAGCGCGCCACGCAGCTCCTGGGCGTACTGGACCTGGCGGACTCGCAGCACAAGCTCGTCGTGGACTACTCGACCGGTATGCGCAAGAAGATCGGGCTGGCGGCGGCGTTGCTGCACAACCCCGAAGTCCTCTTCCTGGACGAGCCGTTCGAGGGCGTCGACCCGGTGTCGGCTCAGACGATCCGCGGCGTGCTGGAGCGCTACACCGAGTCCGGCGCGACCGTCGTCTTCTCCAGCCATGTGATGGAGCTGGTCGAGTCGCTGTGCGACTGGGTCGCGGTGATGGCCGCAGGGCGTATCCGCGCGCAGGGGACCCTCGCGGAGGTACGGGGCGACGCGCCGTCGCTCCAGAACGCGTTCCTCGAACTGGTCGGCGCGCAGGGCCGGGGCACCGGCGAGTCCCTGGACTGGCTGGGCGGTGCCCGGTGAGCGCCGCCGCCGCTGACAGCGCGGGGCTGTCGGAAGCGGCGGGTCCTGCCGGGTCGGCCGCGCCTGCCGGATCAGCGGGTCCGGCCGGATCAGCCGGATCAGCCGGTCCCGTCGGTTCCGGTACGACGCCGGTCGTCACCCTGGGGACCCGCGCGCTCGCGCCCGTCTTCGTACGGCTGAAGCTGTCGCTGCTGCGCAACGGGCTGCGCCAGTCATCGGGCCGTACCGCCGCGTACGTCGTCTCCGTCGTCTTCGCCCTCCTCATCGCCGCAGGCCAGTTGCTCGGCCTGATCCTGCTGCGCGGGAACGACGGCGCGGCCACCCTCGTCGTCGTACTGACCGCGCTGGTGGCCCTGGGCTGGGCGATGCTGCCGCTGTTCTTCCCCAGCGGCGACGAGACGCTCGACCCGAGCCGGCTCGTGATGCTGCCGCTGCGGCCTCAGTCGCTGATCGGCGCGCTGCTGGCCGCGTCCCTGGTCGGGATCGGCCCGCTGTTCACGCTCTGCCTGGTGCTCGGCTCGGCGATCGCCGTCGGGCACGGCGCGGGCGCGGTGGCGGTGTCTGTGTTCGCCGTACCGCTGGCCCTGCTGGTGTGCGTGGCGCTGTCGCGCGCCGTGGCAGCGGCGAACATCCGGCTGCTGACGTCACGTAAGGGGCGGGATCTGGCGGTGCTGAGCGGTCTGGTGATCGCCGTCGGTATCCAGTTCGTCAACTTCGGTGTCCAGCGGCTCAACGAGGCGGGCGGGCTGTCGGCGCTCGACCCGGTGGCGGACGTCCTGCGGTGGGTGCCGCCCGCGTCGGCGATCGGCGCGGTGGACTCGGTGAGCGAGGGCGCTTACGGGCTTGCCGTGCCCCAACTGCTGCTGTCGCTCGCCGCGTTCGCCGCGCTCCTGTACTGGTGGCGCCGCTCGCTGGTGAAGCTGATGACCGCCCCGGACGGCTCGACGATCGCGGCGTCCTCCGGCCCGGCCCGCAAGGAGTCGGCGTCCGGGCCGCTCAGCAGGCTGCTGCCCGCGGGGCGTACGGGCACGGTGATGCAGCGCAGCCTGCGGTACGTGTGGCGCGACCCCAAGACCAAGGCGGCGTGGGTCACTTCGCTGGCGGTCGGCCTGATCGTGCCGCTGGTGAACGCCCTCCAGGGCAACGGCTCGATCTATCTGGCCTGCTTCGCGGCGGGGATGCTCGGGGTCCAGATGTACAACCAGTTCGGGCAGGACACCTCCGCGTTCTGGATGGTGGCCCTGACGATTTCCTCGACGCGCGACGCGTATCTGGAACTACGGGCACGGGCCTTCGCCCTGCTGGTGATCACGCTGCCGTACTCGGCACTGGTGACGATCCTGACGGCCGGGCTGCTCGGCGACTGGCAGGCGCTGCCGGAGGCACTGGGGCTGTCCTTCGCGCTGCTCGGCGCGATGATGGCGACGGGGGCGGTGGCGTCGGCGCGGTTCCCGTACTCGATCCCCCAGGACAGCGCGTACAAGAACGTCGCCCCCGGCCAGGCGGGGCTCGCGTGGATCTCCATCCTCGGCGGCATGCTGGGCGGCGCGCTGCTGTGCGCACCGGTGATCGGCCTCTCGATCGCCCTGCACGCGTCGGGCGCGAACGGCTGGACATGGCTGGTGCTTCCGGTGGGCACGGCGTACGGCACGCTGATCGCCTGGTCGGGAGTCCGCCTGGCGGCACCCCGCACGGCATCGACGCTGCCGGAGATCCTGACGGCGGTGAGCAAGGGCTGAGGACGTTCTCGCCGGGGTCCTGTCCGGCGAACCCGCGCGGATGAGCCTCGGCACCTGGGGCGTGCCTTCCAAGTCCCGCCGTCCGCCTGCGAGGCGGGGCCTGCGGCGGCTGGTGCGGTGCGTCGCAAGGCGGCGGATCGGCGTTGTGGATGGGCTCGGCCGTACGTGGACGAGTCCGACAACGCGGCGGGGTGCCGCCGGTCGCGGCAGCGGCTGATGTCACTGCCGCTTCCGGAACCGCGAAGACCCACCCGCCTGAACCCGGGCCGTGTCTTCAAAGTCCCGCTTGGCCCGCGACGCCGGTACGGCGCGCTTCCGTGCGCGCGCCAGGCGCCGTGTGCGGGGCTGGACTTGGCGGGCACGACGCGGGGCGTGCCCGCCAAGTCGCCCCACCGACAGGCGGGCGGGGTCTGCGGGACCGGTGCGTGCGACCGCGCGGCCGGTGACGGCCAGGGGCGACCCCGCGGCACCGCCCAGGGTCGTACCGCCGAGTCGACCGGGCCCGCGAAGATCCGCGGACAGGACCTAAGCTCGCCGCATGACTGTGATGCTCAGCGCCGCCGCCCGGAAGCTCCTCGACGGCCGTAACCCCGCCGTCCTGTCCACCGTCAACCCGGACGGCAGCCCGCAGTCCTCCGTGGTCTGGGTCGGTACCGACGGGGACGATCTGGTCATCTCCTCGCAGGCCGGGCGGCGCAAGGTGACGAACCTGGCCGGTGAACCCCGGGTCAGCCTCAGTGTGTTCGACCCGGCCGACTCGCAGATCTACGTCGAGGTACGCGGCACGGCCACCGTCACCGAGGACGCCGGCAGGCGGACGGCCGTCGCGCTCGCCGAGAAGTACGAGGGGCCCGGCGCCGGGCGGGAGTATCTGGACCTCCCGCCCGAGGCCGCGCGCGTCACGATCCGGATCACCCCGCAACGGCTCACCGGCAGCGCGGCGGTCTGAGCCGAAACGATTCAGACCTGCCGCCGAAGAAACGCGCTACGGCGTCAACGCACCGTCCAGGAACGGCTCTATCGCCGCGCGCCAGGCCTCCGGCTGGTCGTAGTGCACGAGATGCCCGGCGTCGTCCACCTCCGCGTACTCCCCGCGCGGCAGGACCCGCACCATCTCCTGCGCCTCCGCGCGGCCCAACTCGCCGTCCAGGCCCCGCACGACCAGCGTGGGGCAGCGGACCTGCGCCAGCTCCTCCCAGTGCGCGTCGTAGACCCACGTGGCGCGTGAGGTGAGCATCTGGCGGCGGGAGAAGACCGGCCACCAGCCGTCGGCGCGCTCGGTCATCACCTCGGCGAAGAACTCGCCGCGGCCCGGATTCGGCCCCTCCAGCCAGGGGTCGTCCTCACCGAACCACTTCCGTACGTCGGCGAGCGTCTTGAACGGAAGGGGCCAGGCGCGGAACCAGTCGTCCCACAGCCGCTGCGAAGCCGCCCCGAGCGCGGACGCCCGCATGTCACTGATGACCAGCGCCCCGACCAGGTCGGGCCGCTTCGCGGCGAGTTGCCACGCGGTCAGCGCGCCCATGGCGTGGCCGACGAGGGTGACGGGCGCGAGGCCGAGCTGTTCGACCACCGCCTCGGCGTCCGACACGTACGCCTCGCGGGTGTACGACGCGTCGGGAGGCTTCGCGCTGAGGCCGTGGCCCCGCTGGTCCAGCGCGACGGCCCGATGACGCCCCGACAGCCAGCGCGCGGTGGCCGCCCAGTGCGAGGCGCGGCCCATCAGGCCGTGGAGCAGCAGCACACCCGGGGTGGCCCCGGTCCCGGCCCGCTCCTCGGGCTGGTCGGTGAACTCCCAGGCTGCGAGCCGCAGCCCGTCGAATCCGCTCACATCGATGCGCTGCACCATGTGTCCTGGCACCCCCTTCGGTCCTGAGTGGTCGAGTCCGATGGCACCGGCCCGATCCCGTGCCGTTCGGTCATGCGGCTCCCAGACTATCGAACTCCCATTCGAAAACCTGGCCGCCGCGTCCAACACCGCTCGTTCGAGTGACCGTGGTCAACGGTTGTCCAGAGCGGTGGAGGGGAGATTTCCTGCGGGAGGCGGACCACTCGGGGATGAGGGTCCGTGGGGACCGACCCTGGGAGCTCGGGGCTCCGGGTCGGAAGCGGGGAGGACAGGCCCCGGCGCCTCAGGGCGCCGGGGCCCTTGCCGTACGGAGCCCCGGCGCCGGGCGCGACAGGCCCCGCGGCAGGCCCGGCGACAGACACAGCGGCGACGACGACAGGCACAGTGACAAGCGTCAGGCGCACAGCCCCGCTCCCTCCTCGGCCACGGGCCAAGCTCCGCGACCGCTGCCCTCAGGTCATATGCCCCCGGGCAAGCCTGGCACGCGAATCGCCCGCCCGCTGCCATTCCGCCGTGAATTCGTATTCTCCGTCGCCGAAGGAATACTCTCCGCAGCCGCGCCCGGGTGCCGAGAACCCGGCCCCGGGGACCCGGGACCGAGCTCCGGAGTCCCCGGGGGAGAGGTCAGCGCTTGGCGACGAAGACGTGCGAGGCGACCTCGGAGTCCAGCTCCGCCGCCTCTCCGCTGCTGCCCACGAGCACCCCGCCGACCGGCGACTCGGTCACGCTCACCACGGAGCCGGGCTGCACGCCCGCCCGTCGCAGCGTGTACATCAGCTGGGCGTCCGTCTGGATCGGCTCGCCGATCCGCCGCACCACGACCGTCTTGCCCTCCGCGCCCGGGTCCAGCTCGGCCAGGCTCACCATGCCCTCGTCGAGGAAGGGGTCGGCCCCCGCGTGCTCGCCCAGCTCCTCCAGGCCCGGGATCGGGTTCCCGTACGGCGACTCCGTCGGGTGCCGCAGCAGCTCCACGACCCGGCGCTCGACCGCCTCGCTCATCACGTGCTCCCAGCGGCAGGCCTCCGCGTGCACCTGCTCCCACTCCAGGCCGATCACGTCGACGAGCAGACACTCGGCGAGGCGGTGCTTGCGCATCACGCGCGTCGCCAGCCGGCGCCCCTCCTCCGTCAGCTCCAGATGCCGGTCGCCCGCGACCTGCACCAGCCCGTCCCGCTCCATACGCGCCACGGTCTGGCTGACCGTCGGCCCGCTCTGATCCAGCCGCTCCGCGATCCGGGCGCGCATGGGGACCACACCTTCCTCTTCCAGTTCGAGGATGGTGCGGAGATACATCTCCGTCGTGTCGATCAGTCCGGACATACGTGCCCCTCGATGCTGTGACATGAAAACAACCGTGCGCAGGCCCCGTGCTCAATTCTGACGCATCGCACCGACAACCGTGCCGTGCGGGAAGCCGCCGAAGGCGAAGCCGTATTGACACGGTAAAGGTCCAGACCGCAACGTGATCCGCGGCACGGGCATTCCCTCCCCTGTCCGTCTTCTTTTCCGCCCTTTTCTCCGCCCCCTACGGAAGGTCTCCCGAATGAGCGAGAGCACGCTGGCCGGTCAGTTCTTCGGCGCCGCGATCGGTCTGCTGGAGCGTGTACGCGACGAGGAGGCCGCGAACATCGAAGCGGCCGGAAAGGCGATCGCCGAGACCGTGACCTCCGGCGGCCGTGTCTTCGCCTTCGGCGCCGGGCACTCCTCGCTCGCCGCGCAGGACGTCGTCTACCGGGCCGGCGGTCTCGCCGTCATGAACCTCCTCAACGTGCCGGGCGTGATGGGCGTCGACGTGATGCCCGCGACGCTCGGCTCGGCGCTGGAGCTGGTCGACGGCCTGGCGAGCGCCGCACTGGACTCCAGCCCGGCGAAGGCAGGCGACGTCCTGGTGATCATCTCGCTGTCGGGGCGCAACGCGCTCCCGGTGGAGATGGCGCTGAACGCGCGGGCGCGGGGTCTGAAGGTGATCGGGGTGACATCGGTGGCGTACGCGACGGAGACGAAGTCCCGTCACGCGTCCGGGACTTACCTCAAGGACCACTGCGACATCGTGCTCGACAGCAAGATCGCCGTGGGTGACGCGGAGCTGTCGGCGGAGGGTATCGAGGCACCGTTCGCACCGGCGTCGACGGTGGTGACGAGCGCGCTGATGCAGGCGATGGTGGCGACGGCGGCGGGCGGCCTGGTCACCCGCGGCGTGGAACCCCCGCTGCTGCGCTCGGGAAACGTGGACGGCGGCCACGAGTGGAACGGCCGCGTGATGACGGAGTACGGGGACCGGATCTTCTACCGGCACTGAACGTGCCGGGCGGGACCGGGCCGACGGCGCCCGGCACGCCAGGTCGGCCTACTGGCGGCCGGGCGGAAGGCCCGGAGGCCCGCCGCCCGAGCGGCCGGAGCACCGGGCTCGCCAACCTCGGACGTCCGGCGTCCGGGGCTACCGCCCAGCCGGGGCCTCGGGCGGCAGCCCGCGCAGAGGCCGACTGCGACGCCGGGCGCCGACAGCCGCTTCAGCGGCGGGTGAACCCGGGCCGCACGCCCGGGGGTCCGCCTCCCGGAATGCCCCCGGCGGCAAGGCACATGCCTGGGGGAGGTCCCGCGTCCGGAGGCCCCTGCCGCGCGGCGGCGCCGGCGACTGCCGGGGCCTCGGGCGGCAGCCCGCGCAGAGGCCGACGCGGCGCCGGGCGCCAACGGCCGCTTCAGCGGCGGGTGGGGGCAGCCGATGGTGAAGGCGGGCTCCAGGCCGTCAAGCCTCCGGGTCGGGCTCGACGTCGAGCAGGGTCAGCAGGTCCAGGGAGGCCGCCATGCGGGCCGTGACGTCCTCCGCGTAGATCGCGTCCTGGCGTTCGAACGAGGGGCGGGTCGTGCCGCGGAGGAACGTGACCACGCCCAGCGTCCTGCCCCGGCTGCGCAGCACCGTGCAGAGCGCGTGCACCGAGTCGGGGGGCCATTGGCGCGAGACCGACCAGGTCGGGGTCGTCGACGCGCCCGTGGGGGCGCTCGCGCGTACCGAGCCGTTGCGGGACACCGCCTGGAGGGCCGGGTGTCCGTCCCGGTACCGCACGGGGATGCCGCCGGCCGCGACCGGCAGGCAGGGTCCGGCCGAGCCGGCCGGCGTCGCCGCCACCCGTACCAGCCGGGTCGGCGGCACGTCGCCGCCGTAGGGCGCGACCGGGGCCGGCCCGCCCAGGACCAGATCGATCAGCGCGTGGTCCGCGAAACCCACGAGCGCGAAGTCCAGGCAGACCCGCGCCGCCTCCATCGGGTCCTCGCACTCGCCCGCGGCCCGCCCCGCGCGGTGCAGCTGGCTCGTGCGGAAGCGCAGCTTGTCCGCCTCCTGCGCCGCCAGCCGCGCCTCCGTGACGTCCTGGAACAGCCAGCCCACACCCAGCGGCACCGGCTCCTCCGCGAGCGGGGACGCCAGCCGTACGAAGCCGCTGCGCCAGCACCGCCGCCGCTCGCTCCCGTCCTGCGTGCGCAGCGTCACCCACAGCTCCGCGAGCGCACGCGGCGCGCCCTCCGCCAGTACGTGATGGAGCGCGCCCTCCAGCTCCTCGACGCCCTGTACGACGGTCTCCCCCAGGGGCCGCCCGAGCAGCGCCGTACGACCCGAGCCGAGCGCACGCGCGGCGTGCCCGTTCACGACGGTCGGGCGCAGATCCACGTCGACCAGGACCACACCCCACAGCGCGTCGTCGAACAGCGCCTCGCTGAGCGCGATGGACCGCTCCAGATCGATCTGCGCGTGGACCTCGCTGAACGCGCAGTACACCCCGGCAGGTTTGCCGTCCGCCCCGCGTACGCCCGCGGACTGTGTCCGTACGAGCACCCTGCTGCCGTCCTTGCGCAGCAGCGCGAACTCGTGCACCAGCCGTCCCGGCACGCCCATCGCCGACATGAGACGCCCGTGCACCTCGTCCGCGTCGGCACTGCGCACGGCCCAGCCGGCGAATCCGCGCCTGCCGACGGCCTCGTCGGCGGACCAGCCGAGTATCCGCTCGGCCTCACGGTTCCAGTGGGTGATCACGCCGTCGGCGTCGAACGCGCAGAGCGCCGCGTCCATCCCGTCCAGCAGCGCGGCCAGCAGATCCGCACCGGGCCCGCCGTCCGGGCCCGTCACCTCGGCCGCGCCCGCCGCGTCGGCCTCGCCGGATTCCGGTCCGTCGGAGCCGGGCGGGCGAGTGGTCCCGCTCCGGGAAGCACTCATCCCTGGCACCCCCTGCCGCCTGCTCGGTCATACCTACGATCATTCAACTCCAGGGTGACCCAGCACACACCTTGTTCAGCGAAATCGTTGTGCGGTGGAAATCCAAATAATCACTTGTGGGGCGCGGGAGCGCTTCCTAGGGTGGTGAGCACACTAGAAGGGAGGTGGTTCGGAAGTGATTTCAATCCGGACAAGTGAGGTGGCTGCGGGCTGACGCCCGTCGTCGCACACGTGCGGTGCCGGTGAACCACCGGCCCAATCCAAGCAGTCACCCGACCCGCGTGCTCGCCGGTAAGTCCGGCCGGCTCCTCTCCGGAGGGACCTGAGCGCGCGGGTCGTCTGCGTTCCCGGCGCCGTCCTACGGGCAGAGCCTCTCCACCCGCCAGCCGCCCTCCGCCGCGACGTACCGCAGCCGGTCGTGCAGCCGGTTCTCGTGGCCCTGCCAGAACTCGACCGTCTCCGGGACGACGCGTATCCCGCCCCAGTACGGCGGCACCGGGACCGGCTCGCCGGCCGGGTAGCGGGCGGCCAGGTCCTCGTACCGCTCCAGCAGCTCCGCGCGCGAGCCCACCGGCGAGGACTGTTCGCTCGCCCAGGCACCGAGCTGGGAGCCGTGCGGGCGGGTGCGGAAGTACGCCGCCGTCTCCGCGCGGCCGACACGGGACGCCGTACCGGTCACGACGACCTGGCGGCCCAGCGCGTGCCAGGGGAAGAGCACGCCGACGTACCGGTTCGCGTCGATCTCCCGGCCCTTGCGGGACCCGTAGTTGGTGAAGAAGACGAAGCCGCGGCGGTCGTACGCCTTGAGCAGCACGGTCCGGGACGACGGGCGGCCGTCGGGGGTCGCGGTGGAGACGACCATCGCGTTGGGCTCGTGCAGACCGCCGGCCACCGCCTCCTTGAACCAGCTCGCGAACTGGTCCATCGGCTCGGCGGCGAGGTCGGTCTCCAGGAGGGCCGCCGCGCGGTACTGCTCGCGCATGAGGGCGGGGTCGGGGGACTCGGCGCGGTCGGGGCTTTCGGCGGTGTCCGGGCTCTCGGCGGACGGAGTGTGAGGCACGCGACCCATACTCCCGCAATGCGGGAGCCGTGGCATGGTTGATTCGATGTCCGTGCTGGGCAGGACGGTGGGTAACGGATGACCGTTCCGGACCGCGAGTCGTACGACAACGACCGTGGATCCGTATCGGCGCCGACAACTTCTGACATCGGATGCGCGGGCCGTAGGCCGTGAGCCGTCATCCGGTTCAGCCGATCGCTTCCGCGTCAGTCCGCGTCAGTCACACCAGAGGAGCCGCCTGATGTCCGATTTCGTACCCGGACTCGAAGGAGTCATCGCTTTCGAGACGGAGATCGCCGAACCGGACAAGGAGGGCGGTGCCCTCCGTTACCGGGGCGTCGACATCGAGGATCTGGTCGGCCGCGTTTCCTACGGGAACGTGTGGGGCCTGCTCGTCGACGGCGCCTTCAACCCCGGGCTGCCGCCCGCCGAGCCCTTCCCCATCCCCGTCCACTCCGGCGACATCCGCGTCGACGTGCAGTCGGCGCTCGCGATGCTCGCCCCCGTCTGGGGTCTCAAACCGCTCCTGGACACCGACGAGCGTACGGCCCGCGACGATCTGGCGCGGGCCGCGGTCATGGCCCTGTCGTACGTGGCGCAGTCCGCACGCGGGCAGGGCGTGCCGATGGTGCCGCAGAGCGAGATCGACAAGGCGGAGTCCGTCGTCGAGCGCTTCATGATCCGCTGGCGCGGGGAGCCCGACCCCCGGCATGTGAAGGCGGTCGACGCGTACTGGACGTCGGCGGCCGAGCACGGCATGAACGCGTCGACGTTCACGGCCCGCGTCATCGCCTCCACCGGCGCGGACGTCGCCGCGGCGCTCTCGGGGGCCGTCGGCGCCATGTCCGGGCCGCTGCACGGCGGCGCCCCTTCGCGCGTCCTCGGCATGATCGAGGAGATCGAGCGGACGGGCGACGCGACGGCCTGGGTGAAGAAGGCGCTCGACAAGGGCGAGCGGCTGATGGGCTTCGGCCACCGGGTGTACCGGGCGGAGGACCCGCGCGCCCGCGTGCTGCGGCGTACGGCGAAGGAGCTGGACGCGCCGCGCTTCGAGGTCGCCGAGGCGCTGGAGAAGGCGGCGCTGGAGGAGCTGCACGCGCGCCGTCCTGACCGGGTGCTGGCGACGAACGTGGAGTTCTGGGCGGCGATCATGCTGGACTTCGCGGAGGTGCCCGCGAACATGTTCACGTCGATGTTCACGTGCGCGCGTACGGCGGGCTGGTCGGCGCACATCCTGGAGCAGAAGCGGACGGGGCGGCTGGTGCGGCCTTCGGCGCGGTACGTGGGTCCGGGGCCGCGCGACCCGCGCGAGATCGGGGGCTGACGGCGGCGCTCCGGCACGGGCAGCGGTGCCCGGCCGTCGGACGGGTTCGAGCCCGTCCGGCGGCCGGGGGCAGCCGCCCCAGCGTGTCCCCGTCAGCTCAGCGCCGTATCCACGATGCTCGCCCACTGGGCCACCACTCGCTTCCGCCGCTGCGTGTCGTCCGTCAGCAGCGTCGCCAGACCCAGCCCCCGCGCCATGTCCAGCAGCCCCTGGATCGTCTCGCGCACACCGGGCACCGACTCGTCCGCGCCCAGCAGTTCGACGGTCATCCGGTGCGCCTCGCGCCCGACGCGGCCTTCGAGTTCGGTGACGCGGGCCCGCAGCTGCTCCTCGTTGGACGCGGCGACCCACAGTTGCAGCGCGGCCCTGAACAGCGTGCCGGTGTAGAGCGCCACGACCTCCTCGACCACCTCGCGGCGGCGGTCCGGCCCGGTCGGCGCGAGCGCGCGCAGAGCGCTGGTGCGTTCCTCGGCGACGTACTCGACCGCAGCCGTGAACAAGTCCTCGCGGGTGGGGAAGTGATGCTGCGCCGCGCCGCGCGAGACCCCGGCGCGTTCGGCGACGACCGAGACCGTGGAGCCGCCCCAGCCGTGTTCGGCGAGGCAGGACACGGCGGCCTCCAGCAGCCGTCGGCGGGTGGCGCGGCTGCGGTCCTGCTTCGGCGCGGCTACCGTACCCATGCCGCGTCCCGCCGCTCGACGAACGCCGCCATGCCCTCACGGGCCTCGGCCGTGGCGAAGAGCGACGCCGAGCGCTGTACGAGATCCTCCGCGTACTGCTCGAAGGCCTCCAGCACCCGCGCGTTCAGCAGCTTCTTCGATTCGGCCAGGCCCTGTGGGGAGCCTCTTCGCAGGGCGTCGAGAAGCGGGGCGAGCGCGGTGTCCACGTCGTCGGCGGCCTCGGTGATCAGCCCGTCGGCCAGGGCCTCTTCGGCGCCGAAGGTCTCGCCGGTGAGGTAGTGGCGGGCGGCGGCGCGCGGCGCCATGCGGGGCAGCAGGGGCATCGAGATGACGGCGGGCGCGACACCGATGCGTACCTCCGTGAAGGCGAAGTCCGAGCCGGTGGAGGCGATCACGATGTCGCAGGACCCGAGCAGCCCCAGGCCCCCGGCCCGCACATGGCCGGTGACGCGCGCGACGACGGGCTTCGGGTGCGCGACGATCTGCCGCATGAGCGCGACGAAGGTGTACGGGTTCGGCGGCTCCTTCAGATCGGCGCCGGCGCAGAAGGTGGTGCCGGTGTGGCTGAGGACCACGGCCCGTACGGCCGGGTCCTCGGCACAGTTGGTGAGCGCGCCGGCCAACTCACCGACGAGGCGCGCCGACAGGGCGTTGCGCTTCGCCGGCGCGTTCATGGTCAGGGTGGTGATACCGCGTTCGTGCGCGGTCGCGACCAGCGTCACGTGGTCTCCGTCTCTCGCTCGCGGTCCGTCGGTTGGCGTCCGAGGATCCGAGCGCTGGTGTGCGAGATTCAGAGCGTGGCAGCGCGCGAGGGATCGATCAAGCGCGCAGGCGTTACTCGGGCGGGGGCGCGTACCGGCACCGGCCCCCGTTGACAGCCCGTCATTCCCGTTCGTCAGTCGGCGAGCTGCCGTTGGACCGCCTGGGCGTCGATCAGATAGTTCATCTCGTAGAAGCGGCCGTCACGGACCTTGTGGAAGGCGTACTCCGCGTACTCGACCGTGGCGCCGGTGGGGGTCAGGCCGAACCATTCCTTCGCGGGCGTGCCCTTGTTGAACAGACGGGCCGCCACGCGATCGCCCTCGATGGCGAGGTCTTCGACGCGCCAGGTGAAGTCCGGCACCGCGCTTCCGTGTCCCTCCAGCTCCGCGATGACCTCGTCCCGCGTGACGGGTCGGCCGTTCATGACCAGCTCGTCGTGGATGAATTCGGTCATGCGCTGAAACTCGTGGGTGTTGAGTGCGTCGATGTAGCGCTGGAAGAAGGTGCGCAGGTCGGTGTTGGACATGATGGCCTCTCTGTCGCCCCGGATCGGGGTCGTGCGTGCGGATGGTTCGGGCAAAGTTCGGTACCGATCGATACCGAAAGCGACTGTAGCACTTTCCGCACCGCCCGGTACAGAAGAGGTAGCATCGGTCGCATGGAGACAGGACAGAAGGCGCCGATCGGCCGGCCGAGGGGCTTCGACGCCGACAAGGCGCTCGAAGCCGCCATGCGGGTCTTCTGGGAACAGGGCTACGAAGGCGCGAGCCTCACCGACCTGACCAACGCCATGGGCATCACCCGCACCAGCATGTACGCGGCCTTCGGCAACAAGGAGGAGCTGTTCCGCAAGGCGCTGGAGCGCTACTCCGAAGGTCCCGCCTCGTACGGGGACCGGGCCCGGCGGGAGCCGACCGCCCGGCGGGTGGCCACCGCGTTCCTCAACGGCGCCGTCCGCGCCACCACCCGCCCCGGCTGCCCCGCCGGGTGCCTCAGCGTCCAGGGATCACTCGCCGCCGGAGTCCCGGGAAGCAACGCCCGCGACGCGCTCGTCGTCTGGCGCAACGAGCACACCTCCGTCCTCCGCGACCGGTTCCGGCAAGCTGTGGACGAGGGCGACCTGCCCCCCGACGCCGATCCCGGCCTGCTTGCCCGGTACCTCATGACCGTGGCGAACGGCATCGCCGTCCAAGCCGTCAGCGGCGCCACTCGCGACGACCTCCAGCAGGTGGCCGACATGGCCTTGCTGAGCTGGCCACCGGCTGCGGGAGAGTAGCCTCCGCAAGCCCCGTGCGGGAGGCCGTCGAGGCGCGGGACGCACCGGCGGCCGTCGAGGCGCGGGACGCACGGCGGCGGCGCTGACGCGGGCCGGGGTCGGTCGGGACCCGGGCCGATCGGCCTCACGCCGTCTCGGACTCCCTCTCGCGCTCCTCCCGCGCCCTCAGTTCGCGGCGGAGGATCTTCCCGGACGCGGCCCGCGGCACGCCCCCGATGAACTCCACCCTGCGGACCTTCTTGTGCGGGGCGACGTGTTCCGCGACGTACGCCATGACGTCCGCCCCCGTCAGCCCTGCCGCCGACGGCTGGCGGACGATGTACGCCTTGGGGATCTCGTTCCCGTCCTCGTCGTGGACACCGATGACCGCGGCGTCCGCTATCGACTCGTGGGCCAGCAGCAGCGCTTCGAGATCCGCGGGGGCGACCTGGAACCCCTTGTACTTGATGAGTTCCTTCACCCGGTCCACCACGAACAGCCAGCCGTCGGCGTCGACCCGGCCGATGTCGCCGGTGTGGACCCAGCCGTCGGCGTCGATCATGTGGGCGGTCTCGTCGGGCCGGCCGAGGTAGCCCTTCATCACCTGCGGGCCGCGGATGAGGACTTCGCCGTCGGCGCCGACGGGGGCGTCCGTGCCGGGGTCGTCGAGGGAGACGATCCGCATCTCGGTGCTGGGCAGGAGCTTGCCCACGGCTCCGGCGGGCGGGTTCTCCGCGTCGAGCGGGACGACGTGCGTGCCCGGTGACAGCTCGGTCATCCCGTATGCCTGGCGGACAGGCGGCAGTCGCAGCCGGGCCGAACAGGCCGCGGCGAGGCGGGCGTCGAGGGGTGCGGCGGCGCTGACGATGTAGTCGAGCGAGGAGAGGTCGTAGCGGGCGACGGCCGGATGTTTGGCGAGCGCGAGGACGATCGGCGGGGCGACGTACAGGCCGTTGATGCGGTGTGTCTCGATCGCGCCGAGGAACTGGTCGAGTTCGAAGCGCGGCAGTACGACGACGGTCGCGCCCCTTCGCAGCGGCGCGTTCATCAGGGCGGTGAGGCCGTAGATGTGGAAGAACGGGAGCACGGCGAGGATGCGGTCGCCGGGGCGCATGGGCATGACCGGGTCGAGCTGCGCGAGGTTCGTGGCGATCGAGCGGTGCGTCAGCATGACGCCCTTGGGCGAGGCGGTGGTGCCGGAGGAGTACGGGAGGGCGGCGATGTCCTCGGCGGGGTCGATGCCTGTCTCGGAGACCTCGGCCGGCTCCGTGGCGATCATGTCGAGAATCGAACGGTGGCCCGGCGCCCGGTCGCAGACGAAGATCTCCTCGATGCCGCCGACCAACTCGGCCGATCGGCGGGCGACTTCGAGCAGCGGCGACACCGTGACGATCCACCGGGCCGAGGAGTCACGGAGCTGCTTCGCGAACTCCTCGGCGGACGACAGCGGATGGACGGTGGTGACGGACGCCCCCGCGCGGGTGGCTCCGTAGAACACGACCGGATACGCGACGGTGTTGGGGCTGTGGAGGGCCAGTACGTCGCCCTTGCGCAGACCCGCGTCGCGCAGCCCGGCGGCGGTACGGCGGTGGAAGAGGTCCAGTTGGGCATAGGTGACGGTGGTGCCGTCCGTACCGTCCAAGAGGGCGACGGCCTCGCCGAACTCCGCCGCGCGGCCGAGCACCGCGTCGTGGATCGGCAGATCGACCGGTGCGACATCCGCGTACTCACTGTGAAAGATCATGATGACCGCCCCTTCGACGCGTGGAGGGACAGAATGGCCTGTCTCAGTACGACTTGGGGAGACCCAGGGACTGGTGGGATACGTAGTTCAGGATCATTTCCCGGCTGACGGGCGCGACTCGGGCCACGCGGGAGGCCGTGATGAGGGACGCCAGACCGTACTCGCGGGTGAGGCCGTTGCCGCCGAGGGTGTGTACGGCTTGGTCCACGGCGTGTACGCAGGCCTCCCCCGCCGCGTACTTGGCCATGTTGGCGGCCTCGCCCGCGCCGGCGTCGTCGCCCGCGTCGTAGAGGTAGGCGGCCTTGCGCATCATCAGGCGGGCGAGTTCGATCTCGATGTGCGCCTGGGCGAGCGGGTGCGCGATGGCCTGGTGGGCGCCGATGGGCTGCTGCCAGACCTGACGGGTCCTGGCGTAGTCGACGGCCTTGTCGATCGCGTGGCGGGCCATGCCGAGTGCGAAGGCGGCGGTCATGACGCGTTCGGGGTTGAGGCCGGCGAAGAGCTGGAGGAGCCCGGCGTCCTCGTCGCCGACGAGGGCGTCGGCGGGCAGGCGTACGTCGTCCAGTACGAGCTCGAACTGCTTCTCCACCGCCTGGAGTTCCATGTCGATTTGAGTGCGGTGGAAGCCGGGGGCGTCGCGCGGGACGATGAAGAGGCAGGGCTTGAGCGAGCCGGTCTTCGCGTCCTCGGTGCGGCCGACGATGAGGGTGGCGTCGGTGATGTCGACGCCGGAGACGAAGACTTTGCGGCCGTTGAGTATCCAGCCGCCGCTGCCGTCCTCGGATTTGCTCGCGGTGGTGGTGATGCGGTGCGAGTTGGATCCGGCGTCTGGTTCGGTGATGCCGAAGGCCATGGTGCGGGAGCCGTCGGCGAGGCCGGGGAGCCACTCGCGCTTCTGCTCCTCGGTGCCGAAGCGGGCGATGACGGTTCCGCAGATGGCGGGGGACACGACCATGAGGAGCAGGGGGCAGCCGGCGGCGCCCAACTCTTCGAGGACGATGGAGAGTTCGGCGAGGCCGCCGCCCCCGCCGCCGTACTCATCGGGGAGGTTCACGCCGAGATAGCCGAGCTTGCCGGCCTCGCTCCACAGCGTCTCGCGGTCGAACCCGCGGCCGTGGCGGCGGCCGAGGGCGGCGACGGCGGCGCGGAGGTCCTGGTGTTCCTGCGTTTCGACGATGCTCATGTGTTCCCCTGCGTGGTGTCGGTGGCGGGAGCGGGAGCGACTACGGCGAGAAGCGCGCCGACCTCGACCTGGCTGCCGGGGGCGGCGTGCAGCGTGGTGAGCGTGCCGGAGGCCGGAGCGGTGATGCGGTGCTCCATCTTCATGGCCTCCAGCCAGATGAGCGGCTGCCCGGCGGTGACGGCGCTGCCCTCGCCGATCCCGTCGGCGATCCGCACGACGGTGCCGGGCATGGGCGCGAGCAGCGAGCCGGGCGCGGTGGCGGTGCGGGGGTCGGTGAAGCGGGGGTGGGCGAGGAGGCGGTACGAGCCGGTGGGACCGTCCACGTAGACGTGGCCGCCCTCGTCGCTGTGGTCGGCAACGTCGAAGTGCCGTAGGACGCCGTCGAGTTCGAGGGTGACGCGGTCGGCCGCCACGGCGACGGCGCGTACGGCGTCGTCCTCGACGCGGAACCCGTCGCGGGTCCGGTGGTAGCGGACCTCGTGCCCGCCGTACGTCTTGGTCTGCGGCTGGGACGGGAGATTCCGCCAGCCGCCGACGGGGTGCCCGCGCCGTACGGCGTCGGCGAGCGCGGCGGCGAGGGCGGCGTGCCGGGCGTTGTCGTGGTCGCCGTCGCCGGGTGCGGTGAGCGCGTCGAGGTGCCGCTCGTAGAACCCGGTGTCGACGCGCCCGGCGACGAAGTCCGGATGCCGCAGGGACCGTACGAGCAACTCCCGGTTGGTGACGGGCCCGTGGATGCGGGCCCGCCGCAGCGCATCGCCGAGCAACCGGACGGCCTCGCCCCGGGTGGGCGCCCAGGCGACGACCTTGGCGAGCATGGAGTCGTAGTACACCCCAACGCGATCACCGGCCCCATACCCGACATCAACGCGAATCCGGGGCCGGTGGCCAGGGCCCGCGAGGGCGGGGGCGGGGGCGGCCGGGTCGGCGCCCGGCGCCACGCCGGGGCGGGCCACCCCTTCTTCCCCCGGACCCGGCTGAAGGCCAACGCGCTTGCCGTGGGCGTCGGTTGCCCTCGGCTGGGCGTACGCGTCCGCGTGACCGTCACCACCACCAGCGGTGTCCAGCCCACCGACACCCGCCACGGCACCCGCGCCCTGCGGGCCGTCGCCGGCCGCCAGGCCGGCCAGGCCCGCCCTCCCCAGGTCACCCCCCACCCCCCGCACCGCCAGTTCGAAAATCCGGCCCGGCTGTGGCGTCCAGCCCTTCGTTGGGTCCTCCGCGTACAGGCGGGCCTCCACCGCGTGGCCCGTGGGGGGTGGAGGGGATGGGGGGAGCTTCGCTCCCTCCGAGACCGCGAGTTGGAGCGCCACCAGGTCCACGGCGAACACCTCCTCCGTCACCGGGTGTTCGACCTGGAGGCGGGTGTTCATCTCCAGGAAGTACGCCCGGCCCGTCGGCGAGAGCAGGAACTCGACCGTGCCCGCGCCCCGGTACTCCACCGCGCGCGCCGCCGCCACCGCCGCGGCCGTGAGGGTCGCGCGCAGTTCCGCAGGCAGACCGGGGGCCGGGGACTCCTCGATCACCTTCTGGTGGCGCCGTTGCAGCGAGCAGTCGCGTGTACCCAGCGCCCACACCGTGCCGTACGCGTCGGCGAGGATCTGGACCTCGACATGCCGGCCCCGTTCCACGTACGACTCCGCGAAGACCTCGCCGTCACCGAACGCCGACCGCGCCTCGGCCGAGGCCGCCGCCAACTCGGGGGGCAGATCCGGCAGTTGACGGACCACCCGCATCCCCCGGCCCCCGCCCCCCGCCGCCGCCTTGATCAGCAGCGGCAGGTCCGCCTCCGTCACCGACGCCGGGTCCACCGGCGCGAGCAGAGGGACGCCCGCCGCCGCCATCAGTTCCTTCGCCCGCGTCTTGGACGCCATCGCCTCGATCGCCTCGGGCGGCGGCCCCACCCACACCAGCCCCGCGTCCAGCACGGCCCGCGCGAACTCGGCGTTCTCCGAAAGGAATCCGTAGCCGGGATGCACCGCGTCCGCGCCCGCCGCGAGCGCCGCCTTCACGATCAGGTCGCCGCGCAAATACGTGTCCGCGGGCGCCGATCCCGGCAGCCGCACGGCCGTGTCCGCCTCCCGTACGTGCAGCGCGCCGCCGTCCGCGTCCGAGAAGACGGCGACCGTGCCGATACCGCGCTCGCGGCAGGTCCGGAAGACCCGGCACGCGACGTCGCCGCGGTTCGCGACCAGAAGAGTTGAGATCATCACAGCCCTCATCACTCACATTCGGAAGACGCCGAAGCCGCCCCGTACGCCCTCGACCGGTGCCGTGTGCACCGCCGACAGGCACAGGCCGAGCACCGTACGGGTGTCGCGCGGGTCGATGACCCCGTCGTCGTAGAGCCGCCCGGACAGGAACACCGGCAGCGACTCCGCCTCGATCTGCGCCTCCACCATCGCGCGCAGCGCCGCGTCGCCGTCCTCGTCGTACGGCTGTCCCTTGGCCGTCGCCGCCGCGCGGGACACGATCGACAGCACACCCGCCAGTTGCTGCGGCCCCATCACCGCCGACTTGGCGCTCGGCCAGGCGAAAAGGAACCGCGGGTCGTAGGCCCGGCCGCACATGCCGTAGTGCCCGGCGCCGTACGACGCGCCCATCAGCACCGACAGATGCGGGACCTTCGAGTTGGCGACCGCGTTGATCATCATCGCGCCGTGCTTGATGATGCCGCCCTGCTCGTACTCCTTGCCGACCATGTAGCCGGTGGTGTTGTGCAGGAACACCAGCGGGATGTCACGCTGGTTGGCGAGCTGGATGAACTGCGCGGCCTTCTGCGACTCGGCGCTGAACAACACGCCCCGCGCGTTGGCCAGCACCCCCACCGGATAGCCGTGCAGCCGCGCCCAGCCCGTCACCAGGCTCGGCCCGTACAGCGGCTTGAACTCGTCGAAGTCCGAGCCGTCGACGATCCGCGCCACCACCTCGCGCGGGTCGAAGGGGATCTTGAGATCGCCGGGGACGATGCCCAGCAGCTCTTCCGCGTCGTACTTGGGCGGCTCGGCGGGCCCGGGATCCGGCTGCGCCTTGCGGTGGTTGAGGCGCGCGACGATCCGCCGCGCCTGGCGGATCGCGTCGGGCTCGTCCACCGCGAAGTGGTCGGCGAGCCCCGACGTACGGGCGTGCATCTCCGCGCCGCCGAGCGATTCGTCGTCGCTCTCCTCGCCCGTCGCCATCTTCACGAGCGGCGGTCCGCCGAGGAAGACCTTCGACCGCTCCTCGATCATCACGGTGTGGTCGGACATGCCGGGCACATACGCCCCGCCCGCCGTCGAGTTGCCGAAGACGACCGCCACCGTGGGGATTCCGGCGGCGGACAGCCGCGTCAGGTCGCGGAAGAGCGCGCCGCCGGGGATGAAGATCTCTTTCTGGGAGGGGAGGTCGGCGCCGCCGGACTCGACGAGGCTGATGAGCGGCAGCCGGTTCTCGTACGCGATCTGGTTGGCGCGCAGGGCCTTCTTCAGCGTCCAGGGGTTGGACGCGCCGCCGCGTACGGTCGGGTCGTTGGCGGTGATGACGCATTCGACGCCCTCGATCACGCCGATCCCGGTGACCATGGACGCGCCGACGGGGTAGTCGCTGCCCCACGCCGCGAGCGGGGAGAGTTCCAGGAACGGGGTGTCGGGGTCGAGCAGCAGCTCGATCCGCTCACGGGCGAGGAGCTTTCCGCGTGTACGGTGCCGGGCCACGTACTTCTCACCGCCGCCGGCCAGCGCCTTGGCGTGCTCGGTGCCGAGTTCGGCGAGTCTGGTGAGCATCTCGGCGCGGTGTGCGGCGTGTTCGGGGGACGCGGGGTCCAACGCCGAGTGGAGCACGGTCACAGCAGAACCTCCGGGATGTCGACGTGCCGGGAGCGCAGCCACTCGCCGAGCGCCTTGGCCTGCGGGTCGAACCGGGCCTGGGCGGCGACGCCATCGCCGAGGAGACCGTGGACCGTGAAGTTGAGGGCGCGCAAGTGGGGCAGGACATGCCGTACGACGGTCAAGTCCCTTGCCTCGGGGGCGAGTTCACGGAACAGGTCGACGGTCAGCGTGTGCGCGAGCCAGCGCCAGGCCTCGTCGGTGCGCACCCACACGCCGACGTTGGCATCGCCACCCTTGTCGCCGCTGCGGGCGCCGGCGATCACGCCGAGAGGGGCTCGGCGGGTGGGGCCGGCGGGGAGGGGGGCGGGGAGCGTCGGTTCTTGGACCGGCTCAAGTGACCTGGTGTGTACGGGAGTCGGGACCCGGACGCGGGTGCCGTCCGGCAGCACCGCCGTGTGCGGGACCTCGGCCGCGGGCACGTACGCCGCCTCGAAGACTCCGTACGGCGCGCCTTTGCCGGGCGGCGCGGTCACATGGAAGCCGGGGTAACTGCCCAGCGCCAGCTCGATCGCGGCGCCGCTGACCGCCCGGCCGACGGCGTCCGGGTCGGGGTCGCGGACGACGAGCCGCACCAGCGCGCTCGCGGTCTCCTCGGTATCGGCGTCCGCCCGGTCGGTGCGGGCGAGTTCCCAGCGGACGTCGGCGGGCCGCCGGACGGAGAGCGCGTCGGTGATCTGGTCCTTCACCAGCCGTGCCTTCGCGTCGATGTCGAGGCCGGTCAGGACGAACACGATCTCGTTGCGCCAGCCGCCGATCCGGTTGAGCCCGACCTTGAGCGTGGGGGGCGGCGCCTCGCCGCGTACGCCGGAGATCCTGACCCGGTCGGGGCCGTCCTGGCTGAGCCGTACGGTGTCGAGCCGGGCCGTCACGTCCGGGCCCGCGTACCGGGCGCCCCCGGTCTCGTACAGCAACTGCGCGGTGACGGTGCCGATGTCGACGATCCCGCCGGTGCCGGGGTGCTTGGTGATGACGGCGGAGCCGTCGGCGTGGATTTCGGCGAGCGGGAAGCCGGGGCGGCGGACGCCGTTCCCGCCGTCGTGCGCGGCGAAGAACGCGTAGTTGCCGCCGGTGGCCTGGGTGCCGCACTCCAGGACGTGCCCGGCGACGACCGCGCCCGCGAGCGCGTCGAGGCGTGCGAGCGCACCGGGATCACCGGGCCCGTGGCCGTCCCAGCCGAAGTGCGCGGCGGCGGGGCCGGTGACGAGGGCCGCGTCCGTGACCCGTCCGGTGACCACGACGTCGGCGCCCGCGCGCAGGCACTGCGCGATGCCGGCGCCGCCGAGATAGGCGTTGGCGGTGAGCACGCCCTCGCCCCAGTCGCGGGCGGCCAGCAGGTCGTCGCCCTCGACGTGCGCGACGCGCACCGGGACGCCGACGCGCTCGGCCAGTTCGCGTACGGCGGCGGCCAGTCCGGCCGGGTTCAGCCCGCCCGCGTTGGCGACGATCTTCACGCCGCGCTCGTGCGCGAGCCCGAGCCCTTCCTCCAACTGCCGCAGGAAGGTCTTGGCGTAGCCGGACGCCGGGTTCTTCAGCCGGTCGCGGCCGAGGATGAGCATGGTCAGTTCGGCGAGGTAGTCGCCGGTGACGACGTCGAGGGGGCCGCCGGTGAGCATCTCACGCAGCGCGTCGAAACGGTCGCCGTAGAAGCCGGAGGCATTGCCTATCCGCAGGACGCCGGGGTCGGGACCGGGACCAGGGCCGGGGGTGGTGTCCGGCACCGTCACGCCCCCTTCGCCGGGCGGCCGGATTTCGCCGGGCGGCCGGGGCCTGCCGGGCCCGCGAAGGCCTGCGCGATGTCCAGCCAGCGGTCGGCGTCCGCGCCCTCGGCCCGTACGGCGAGGTCCGCGCGGTGGGCGCGCTGCGTGGCCAGCAGACAGAAGTCGAGGGCGGGCCCGGTGACGCGCTGGCCGGCGTCCTCTGGGCCGTACGCCCACAACTCCCCTCCAAGGCCGGTGAGTTCGACCCGGAAGGGGGCTGCGGGCGGCTGCTCACCGTGCACAAGATAGGCGTAGTCGCGGGCCCGTACGCCGATCCACGCCACATGCCGCAGCCGGGCGGTGGGCTCGCGCCGTACGCCGAGCGCGTCGGCGACGTCCTGGCCGTGCGCCCAGGTCTCCATCAGCCGCGCGGTCGCCATCGACGGCGCGCTCATCGGGGGCCCGTACCAGGGGAAACGCGCACCGGCGGGCAGGGAACGCAGCGCAGCCTGGAGCCGTTCGCGGCCCTCGCGCCAGCGGATGAGGAGCTGATCGGGCGGCAGTACGGCGCCGGCATCGGCGCCCTCGTCCACGAAGGTGGCGGGGGCGGCGAGCGCCCTCGCGGCCAGGTCGGCGAAGGCGGTCTCGTCGGTGACGGCGAGGAGGGACGCGGTGTCGGTCCAGGTGAGATGGGCGATCTGGTGGGCGACGGTCCAGCCCGCCGCGGGGGTCGCGAGCGACCAGCCCGTGCCGTCCAACTCTGCGACGAGCCGGTCGAGTTCCTCACTCTCGCTGCGCAGATCGTCGAGGACGGGCGCGGCAGGGTCGGACACGTGGTGCGCTCCGATCGGACTCGCGGGACACGGCGTCGTACGTGTCCCGGAGCATGGCAGCGCCCGGAGAAACAAGCAAGCGAGCTTGGTTTACTTCAGGCCGCTTTCCTGGCCGGTGGGCGCCGCGTCGTTACCGGCCTTCCGGGCGGCCGTCAGCTTCTCCCGCGCGGCGTCGCGTTCGGCCCTCACCTCCGCACGCCGGCCCGCCTGCGTCCGGACGGCGCCGATGCTGGCCGCGATGACCAGCGCGATCGCCAGCGCGTCGGTGAAGGTCAGGCTCTGGTGCAGGACGAGGAAGCCGGCCATCGCCGCGATGGCCGGTTCGATACTCATCAGGATCGCGAACGTCGGCGCGGGCAGCCGCCGCAGGGCGAGCAGTTCCAGGGTGTACGGCAGGACGGACGACATCAGCGCCACCAGGAGCCCGAGCCCGATCGTGGAGGGCACCAGCAGCTTCGAACCGGCCTCCAGGATGCCCAGCGGCAGGGACAGCAGTGCGCCGAAGGCCATGGCGAGCGCGAGCCCGTCGGCCTGCGGGAACCGCTGCCCGACGCGGGCGCTGAAGATGATGTACGTGGCCCACATCGCCCCCGCCGCGAGGGCGAACGCCGCGCCCACGGGGTCGAGCCGGTCGAACCCGCCCCCGCTCAGCAGCAGCACACCACCGAGCGCGAGCCCGGCCCACAGGAGGTTGCCGAGCCTGCGCGAGACGATCACGGACAGCGCGAGCGGCCCGAGCACCTCCAGGGTCACGGCGGCGCCCAGCGGGATGCGGTCGGCGGCCTGGTAGAAGAGGAGGTTCATGGCCGCCAGGACCGCCCCGAAGAAGAGCACGGTGCCCCAGTCGGCACGCGAGTGCCCGCGGACCCGGGGCCGGCAGATCACGAGCAGCACGAGGGCGGCGAGCACGAGCCGCAGGGTCACGACGCCGACGACCCCGGCGCGCGGCATCAACAACACGGCGACGGCGGCGCCCCACTGCACGGAGAGCACGCCACTGACGACAAGCACGAGGGGCCCGAGGGCCCGCCGCCCACGCTCCCCGCCCAAGGCCTCCGGCGCCGCGCCAACACCTGCGACTACGGCACGCGGCTCATCCACCGGGGACCTCCTCCAGATCACTTAGGGCAACACAATGGACTTCGAGATCTAACATACTGCACTCGGAATTGGGGTCATTCACCGAGTCGGCTTCTCACGGTAGACACACACCGACACCGACAGCAGACATCCGAGGTAGTGTGGATGTCATGACCGCAGCCTATGAGGACGTCCCCTTCAGCGAGTTGCTGCACCACCCGGCAAGGACGACGCGCCGCCTCGACAGCGTCCGTGCGCTGCGGCTGCGGCGGCGGGACGCCGACGACCTCGCCCTGATCAGCGTCGACCAGATGGAGAGCGACAGCGCGGTGGTCGACTTCACCGCCCGTCTGCTTGCCGGGCTGGTCCGGACGGAGAACATCCCGGCTCTGCGGTCCGCTCTGCCGGACGCTCTGCCGTGGACGACGTTCCTCCCACCGGAGGACGTCGACGTGCTGATGGACGAGCTCGTCAGCACGGCACAGGGCGCGACGGCGCTGGACAACCTCTCGCCCATCGCGCTCCTGCTCACCCAGTGGCGGCACACGGCAGAGGTGCACGCGGACCCGGCCCTCCACGCGGTACTGACACGCGACCCCGAGGGCGACCTCGGCCCCGCGCTACGCCCGGAGGAGTCGGCATGAGCCCCAAACGCGGAGACCGGGCGGCACCGCCGCCCGTTGCCGGCGAATACGACCTCCGCTTCGCGAGCAGCGAGGCGGCCACGGGATGGGAGCACCTGTCGCGGCACGCGGCGGGCAACTTACGCAAGGCGTTCGACCGCATCCGCGCCGATCCGCGCGGAGCGGACTCCCCTGAGCGCCAGCACCGACTCAAAGGTGCCCTCGGCACGGGCGAGTTCAAGGGTCAGCGTCTGGAACGTTGGCAGTTCGAGGTCACCGCGGGAGGCCGTGTCTGGTACCTGGTGGACGACACGAACCGCACGGCCTGGATCACCTTCGCCGGGGCCGGGCATCCGAAGCTGACCGACTGAGCTGCTCGCCAGAGGAGTCCAGCGCATCCGCCAGCACCTCCGCCAAGTGCTTCGCGCCTCCGTCCGCCAGTTGGTCCAGCTGTGTGCGGCACGAGTAGCCGTCCGCCAGGAGTCGCGTTCCCTCCTCCGCCGCGCGGACCGCGGGGAGCAGTTGGTCCTCCGCGCAGGCCGTCGAGACCTCGTAGTGGCCCTTCTCGAAGCCGAAGTTGCCCGCGAGGCCGCAGCAGCCACCGCTCAACTCGCCCGTCAGGCCCGCCCGTTCGCGCAGGCGGCGGTCAGCTCCGTCGCCGAGGACCGCGTGCTGGTGGCAGTGGGTCTGGCCCGCGACCGGGCGGTTCACCCGGGGTGGCTGCCAGTTGGGCGCGCACTCCTCCAGGGTCTGGGCGAAGGTCCGTACGGACGCGGCGAGGCGGGCCGCGCGTGGGTCGTCCGCGAGGAGTTCCGGCAGGTCGGTCTTGAGCGCCGCCGCGCAGCTCGGTTCCAGGACGAGGACCGGCAGGCCCGTGTCGAGCAGCGGTGCCAGCCGGTCCAGGGTGCGGCGCATGACCGTGCGGGCCTGGTCGAGCTGGCCCGTGGAGACGTACGTCAGGCCGCAGCAGACCGTGCCCGCGGGCAGGGTGAAGCCCACCCCCGCCGCGTCCAGGACCCGTACCGCCGCCCGCCCCACCGACGGCGACAGGTGCTCGGTGAAGGTGTCCGGCCACAGCACCACCGCCGGGTCGTCGACCCGATCCCGCCGCTGCCCCCGCAGCCACCGTGTGAACGTCCGCGGCGCCAGGCGCGGGATCGAGCGCTCCGGCGCGATGCCGCCCACCCGCTTGGCCAGCGCGGCGGCTCCCGGCACCCGTACCGCCGCGTTCAGCAGGCGTGCGAAGGGCGCCGCCGCCCGGAGCCAGCGTGGCAGCCGCCCCATCGTGTAGTGCGCGGCCGGCCGCCGCCGCCCCGCGTAGTGGTGGTGCAGGAACTCCGCCTTGTACGTGGCCATGTCCACCCCCACCGGGCAGTCGCTGCGGCAGCCCTTGCAGGACAGGCAGAGGTCGAGCGCGTCCTTGACCTCGGCCGAGCGCCAGCCGTCCGTCACGATCTCGCCGGCCAGCATCTCGTGCAGCAGCCGGGCGCGCCCGCGCGTGGAGTGCTGTTCGTCGCCGGTCGCGCGGAACGACGGACACATCACCCCCGGGCCCGAACTCGGCCCCTCCACCCGGCACTTGGCGACCCCCACACAGCGCCGTACGGCCGCCGAGAAGTCGCCGCCCACCACACCGTCCGCCTCGCCGTCGTGCGGGTAGGCGAAGGCGACGTCGACCCGCCTGCGCGGCAGGACCTCGAAGCGCAGGTTCTCGTCCAGCCTGGCCGGCCGGGCGATCGAACCGGGGTTCATGCCCCCCGCCGGGTCCCACACGTCCTTGAACCGCCCGAAGAGACCGGTCAGTTCGTCCCCGTACATCGCCGGCAGCAGCTCGGAGCGCGCCAGCCCGTCGCCGTGCTCGCCGGAGAGCGAGCCGCCGTGCGCGACGACGAGCCCCGCGACGTCCTCCGAGAAGCGGCGGAAGCGCCGTACGCCGCCGGTGCTCAACAGGTCGAAGTCGATGCGGACATGGATGCAGCCGTCGCCGAAGTGCCCGTACGGCGTTCCCCGCAGCCCATGTTCGGCGAGCAGGGCACGGAACTCCCGCAGATACGCGCCGAGTTGGGCGGGCGGTACGGCGCAGTCCTCCCAGCCCGGCCACGCCTCGCCGCCGTCGGCGCTGCGCGTCGCCGTGCCCGACGCGTCCTCCCGTACCCGCCACAGCGCACGGACCCCGGCCGGGTCGGTCACGACCGTGCCGTCCAGGGCGTCGGCGGCCCGCAGGATCCGCTCGGCGTGCGCGCGGGCCTCGGCGACGGTGGCGCCGCCGGTCTCCACGAAGAGCCAGGCGCCACCGCGCGGCAGGTCGTGCGCGCCGGGAACGAGATCGTCGGCCATGCCCTCGACGGTCAGCGGGTGGTACGGCAGCAGCCCGGCCGCCGCCTCGGCAGCCGCGCTCTCGTCGGGGTAGCCCAGCACCGCGAGCACCCGCACGGGCGGCGACTCGACCAGCCGTACGACGGCTTCCGTGACGACGCCCAGCGTGCCCTCGCTGCCGCAGAAGGCGCGGGCGAGGTCGGTGCCGTTCTCGGGGAGCAGCGCGTCGATCGCGTAACCGGAGATACGGCGCGGCAGGCCGGTGGGGTAACCGGTGCGCAGGAGCGCGAGGTTGGTCTCCACGAGGGGGCGCAGCCCCTCGGGCGCGCCGTCCCAGCTCCCCCGGCCGAGGCGTAGCGCGGCGCCGCCGTACGTCGTGACCGACAGCTCGTGGACGTTGTCGGCGGTCGTCCCCCACGCGACGGAGTGCGACCCGCACGAGTTGTTCCCGATCATGCCGCCAATGGTGCAGCGGCTGTGCGTGGACGGGTCGGGCCCGAAGGTCAGGCCGTGCGGTGCGACGGTGTCGCGCAGCCGGTCGAGGACGACCCCGGGCTGTACGACGGCGGTACGCGCCTCGGTGTCGACCGACACGATCGAGCGAAGATGCCGGGTGAGATCGAGGACGACTCCGATGCCGGTCGCGTTGCCCGCGATGGAGGTGCCGCCGCCGCGTGGCACGACCGGTACGCCGTGGGCGCGGCACACGTCGAGGGCCGCCGCGACGTCCGCCGCGTCACGGGGGGAGACGACGCCGACCGGGACGCGGCGGTAGTTGGACGCGTCCATCGTGACCAGGGCGCGGGCGGCGGAACCGAAGTCCACCTCGCCGCGCACGGCCCGCTCCAGGTCTCTCGCGAGTGCGGTGGCCGCCGCCGTGGTCGCGGTGGACTCCGCCGTCCTCTCACGTGCCGTACGCATCCCCGTTCCCCGCTTCCCGTGCCGCTCCCGGTGCTCAGCCATTCCCCCAGGATGCCCCGCCGGACGCATCTCACGACGTGAACCACTCCCCTGACGCCCGGCGGAAAACGTCTAGGCTGCCGCCGTGGCCGACATTCAGATTCCCGCTGACATCAAGCCCGCCGACGGTCGATTCGGCGCTGGCCCCTCCAAGGTGCGTACGGAGGCGGTCGACGCACTGGCCGCGACCGGTACCTCTCTCCTCGGCACGTCCCACCGCCAGGCCCCGGTGAAGAACCTGGTCGGCGCGGTGCGCGACGGCGTGCGCGAGCTCTTCAAGCTCCCCGAGGGCTACGAGGTGATCCTGGGCAACGGCGGCTCCACCGCCTTCTGGGACATCGCGACGCACGGTGTGATCGAGAACAAGTCCCAGCACCTGAGCTTCGGCGAGTTCTCGTCGAAGTTCGCGAAGGCGTCGAAGCTCGCGCCGTGGCTGGCCGAGCCGACCGTCATCTCCGCGGCCCCGGGCAGCCACCCGGAGCCGGCGGCCGAGGCGGGCGTGGACGTGTACGCGCTCACGCACAACGAGACCTCCACCGGTGTCGCCGCGCCCGTCAAGCGGGTCGCGGGCGCCGACGAGGGCGCGCTGGTGCTGGTCGACGCCACGTCGGGCGCGGGCGGTCTGCCGGTCGACATCGCCGAGACCGACGTCTACTACTTCGCGCCGCAGAAGTCCTTCGCCTCCGACGGCGGCCTGTGGATCGGCGTCTTCTCGCCGGCCGCGCTGGAGCGCGCGGCGCGCGTGCACGGCTCGGGCCGGCACGTGCCGGAGTTCTTCTCGCTGCCGACGGCGATCGACAACTCGCTGAAGAACCAGACGTACAACACCCCCGCGCTCGCCACGCTCTTCCTGCTGAACGAGCAGCTGACCTGGCTGAACACCCAGGGCGGCCTCGACTGGTCGACGGCCCGCACGGCCACGTCGGCGCGGACGCTGTACGGCTGGGCGGAGTCGTCCAAGTACGCGACGCCGTTCGTGGTCGACCCCGCGCAGCGCTCGCAGGTCATCGGCACGATCGACTTCGCGGACGAGATCGACGCGTCGGCGGTCGCCAAGGTCCTGCGCGCGAACGGCATCGTGGACACGGAGCCGTACCGCAAACTGGGCCGCAACCAGCTGCGCGTGGCGATGTTCCCGGCGATCGACCCGGCGGACATCGAGGCGCTGACGGCGTGCGTCGACTACGTGATCGACAAGCTCTGAGCCCTCAGCCCTGAGCCGTAGCCGTAGCCGTACGGCGGAACGCTACGGGCTCCAGTAGCCCGTGGCGTGCACGCGGTGCTTCGGCAGGCGCAGTTCTCTGCGTGCGTACGAGGCGAGAGCCCGTGTCGTCACCGTGTCGCAGGCGATCCACACGTACGCCCCGGCCCGGTCCTCACCGACCAGGCCGGGCAGCGCGTCCTTGACGGCGGCGACCAGCCCTGGTGCCCCGCCGCCCTGCCGGGGCACCCTGCGTACCTCGTGCCGGTCCGGCCGTATCCGCAGCGGCAGCCGGTCGTCGTCGGGATGGGCCGTCTCCAGCCAGATGGTCGCGGACGCGGCCCCGGCGGCGTCGAGCAGCGAGTTGAGCGCGGGCACCGAGGCCCGGTCCCCGACGAGGAACATCCGCGCGGGCGGCGGCTCGGGCAGTCGGTACTCCCTCCCGCGCAGGGTCGCCTCCACGGTGTCCCCCGGCCGCGCGGCCCGCGCCCAGTCGCTCGCGGGCCCGTCATGGAGCGCGAACTCGACGGCGAAGGTACCGGCCGCCGGATCGGGATCCACGAGCGTGTACGCGCGCTGGTGCGGCTTCCCGCCGTTGTCGAACCAGAGGCGCACCCACATGGTGGGATACGTCCCGGTGCCGGCGAGCATCCCCCCGTCACGGAACCGCACGCGGCGGTACGCACCGGTGACGTCCTCGCACCCGATGACGGTGAACGTGAAGTCGACGCCACCCATGACCTTGAGGACAACGCCCTCCCAGCCGTGACCCATATGGACCCTCCGCGTTGAAGTTAGGTCAGCCTAACCTCATTTGAGGTGAAGCACCCTTGTACCCACGAAGGAAGCCGATGTCCACAAGTTCAACCAGGCAGATGACCGGCCGACCGGGAAGCGGTTCCCCGGAGACCCTGCTCGGGGTGGCCGACCGTCTCATGGACCTGCACCCGGGCTACCGGGTCGAGATCGTCGGAGGCTCCATCAGGATCGCCCCACTCCCCGACCCGGGTCATGCGAGGACCCTGAGCGACCTCATGTTGGCGTTCACTGCGGTGGAGTTGCACGGCGACACGTCGGAGGTTCTCCAGGCCATCGGTCTCTGGCTGCCGACCGGTCCCGAAGACTTCGCGATCCCGGACCTGTCGGTGGTCGACAGCGGTCTCGAAGACCACCGGGTCCAGTTCAACTGCTATGCCCCGACCGCCTTCCGGCTGGTCACCGAAGTCACCTACCTCAACTTCCAGCAGGACCTGCGCGACAAAGTCACCGCCTACGCCGAGGCCAAGATCCCCGTCTACGTGATCGTCGACCGCAAGCACAACCGGTTGCACGTCCTGACCGACGCCGTTGGGGCCGACTACGTCAACCACCGCATCCACGCGCCGGGCGAGCAGATCGTCCTCCCCGAGTCCATCGGCGCTGAGGTGAAGCTCGATGTCTCGGCCGTGCTCCGGGCCGGGGAGCGCAAGAGAACCACCTCATAGCCCGGGTTGAGTACGGCGTACCCAACTGTTCTCCCGCCGATTACGCTGACGCCATGACGACCACGGACAGCAGCGGCAGCGGCGACGTGCCGCGCAGCCTGGAGCTCCTCTGGGGCACTGGGGAGCGGGCGACCCGAGGGCCGAAACCAGGGCTCACGCTCGACCGGATCGTCACCGCCGCCATCGAACTCGCCGACGCCGAAGGGCTCGCCGCCGTCTCGATGCGCAGGCTCTCCACCGAGCTGGGCGCCGGGACCATGTCGCTCTACCGTCATGTCCCCGGCCGGGCCGAGCTCGTGGACCTGATGCTGGACCGTGTGCAGGGCGAGACCGCCCGTCCGTCCGAAGCGGCACCCTCAACTTCCGGCTGGCGCGAGACCGTCGAGACCGCCGCCCGCGCGGAACTCGCCCTCTACCAGGCCCATCCCTGGCTCCTCTCCGTCAACCAGACCCGGCCCGTCCTCGGCCCCGGCGCGGTCGGCGGCATGGAGGCGATGCTCGCCGGGATCAAGGACATGGGGCTGACCGACCCGGAGTTGATCTCCGTGATCATCATGGTCAGCGGGTACGTCTCCGGGGTCGCCCGGACCCAGGTGCACGCGGTCGAGGCACGGACGGCCACGGGCATCAGCGACGACGAGTTCTGGCGGGCGCAGGAGCCGGTCCTGGCGGCGGTGATGACCAGCGGGCGCTATCCGCTGATGGCCGGGCTGTCGGCGGAGGCGTTCGGCCCCGGCTTCGACCACTTCGATTTCGGTCTCCAGCGCCTGCTCGACGGGCTGGCGGTGCTGGTGGAGCGGCGCACGAATCCCTAGGGCATGCGTCAGTCGCCGCCCCGTCGGCGCCGGAAGCCGAGGAACAGCACCGCCGCGCCGATGAGTACCACCGCGCCGATCGTGACGTTCCCGCCGTCCCCCGCGATGCCGTCCTCACCCGCGCTGCCGTTGCCCGCGCTCCCGCCGCCACCGGACGAGCCGCCGCTCTCCTTGATGTCGACGCGCTCGACCTCGCTGCGGGTGCCCTCCGTGCCGAACATGAGAGCCGACCCGTCCAGGGTGTACGACACCGACTCCGCCTGCCCCTGGATCGGCGCCCGGACGCGGTGGTCCGCGCCGAGGCGGCCGTCCTTCCAGGCGTAAGCGCGTGCGCTGAAGTACGAGCGCAGCACCAGTTCCTTGCCGTCCGGCGAGAACGCGCCGTCCGTCACCCAGGGCACCTCGCCGACGCGCGTGAAGGTGTTCGTGCCGTCGGGGGTCAGTTTCGCCGGGCCCTCGTAGAGGCCGCCGCCGTCCTCGTTCTTCGAGGCGATGTAGACGCGGCCGGTGACCGGATGGACCATCAGTGCCTCGGCGTCGCGCGGGCCGTCCGCGTACTTCACGGTGTACTGCGTCGCGTCGACCGTCTGGTCCGCGAGCCGCTTCGGCTCAGGGAAGCGGTAGATCCAGACGTGGTCCCAGCCGCCGCCCAGGTTGTCGCCGATGTCACCGACGTAGATGGCGCCGTCCGCGCCGACGGAGATCGCCTCCATGTCGCGGGGCTCCCCGACCCCGCGCATGGTGATCGTCGCGACGGTCTCGCCGGTCCGTGAGTCGACGCCGAAGATACGGGGCTTGTCCTGGTCGTTGTGGGTCCAGTAGACGCCGGGGTGCGCGCGGCTGGCGGCCAGCCCGCTGGACTCGGTGATCCGGGGGTCGGCCATCCGGAAGGTCCGGTCGGGGTCGGCGGCGGGCGCGGCAGGGGCGGCGGGCGCGGCGACGGCCGCAGGGGCGGACAGCACGAACACCGCCGCCGTGATCGCCGCGCCGACAAGACGTACGGACGGACGCAGGCCCTTGGCCTTGCGCGTGACCTTGCCGTTGACCGTGACCATGGTCCAAGACTGCCATCTTCCCGGGGCCCGCCAGGTCCTGTCCGGTGGATCTTCGCGGATCAGCCCGGGGCGTCTGGTGCGGTGCATCGCAAGGCGGAGGATCGTCCGCGTACTGGATGTACTCGGACGACTCCGACAACGCGGCGAGGCGCCGTGCCAGGGGCTCCGGGCCCGCGAAGATCCACCGGACAGGGCCTAGGGCCGCCCCCCGGCGATCGGGGATGATGTTCCGATGCGTTTCATGTTCGTCGGCGACTCGATGACCATCGGCCGCGCCGGCGACTTCACCTGGCGCTACCGGATGTGGCAGCACCTGAACGCCTCGTACGGCGCCCCGTTCACGATCGTCGGCCCGCGCACCGCCCTGTACGACACCCACACCGACGCCCCGGTCTCGCACGCGTACGGCGCCCCCGACTTCCCCGCGCGGGCGTGGGCACATCTCGCCGGCTGGGGCGAGGGGTGGCAGCACATGGCGCCGGTGATACGCGAGGCGGTCGCCGCGCACCGCGCGGACGTCCTTCTCGTCTCGCTGGGCCTGATAGACCTCGGCTTCTACACGGACAGCGGTCAAACGGCCCTGTACGCACGGGAGTTCATCGCCGAGGCGCGGGCGGCGAACCCGCGGGTCCGGTTCGTCCTGCTGCCCGTCATCCCCAACGTACGGGCCGGGACGGACCCGGCTTTCGCCGCCGATGTCGACCGCTTCAACGAGCTGCTGGCCGAGGCGGTCACCGATCTGGACGACCCGGCCTCGCCCCTGCTTCCGGCCACCCGCCCCGCGTCGTACGACGTCGGGCGCGACACCTACGACGGCACGCACCCCGGCCCTTCGGGTGAACACCTGATCGCCGGGGCGTTCGCCGACGCGATGCACGGGGCGTGGGGGCTGGGCACGCCATATGCCCTCACGTCAGGGCGAGTTGGGGACCGAGCGGCGCTCGGGTGAGGCGGCCGGTGAATGGACGGGTCCCCGAATGGGCGGGCAGAGCACGTACGGCGGGCGCCTCACTCCCGCCCCAGCGGCCTCCCGCACCCACCGCAGACCACCACCCCGGGCTCGTCGTTCAGCCGCCCGCACTCCTCGCAGACCAGCTCCAGCATGCAGGGCGGCTCGCCGCCCTCGTCGCGTCCACCGTCCGGCATCGCCGCACCGTCCTGTCCTGACCGCTCGTCGTCCTCCCCAGCTTCCCACCCGCGGCCGGATTTCGAGGTCTTGCCTGGAGCGCGCTCGAAGGCGTTGGCTGTTGAGCCATGAAGTACACGCAGCTCGGACGCACCGGACTCAAAGTCAGCCGACTCGTCCTCGGCACCATGAACTTCGGCCCTCTCACCAACGAGGCCGACAGCCACGCCATCATGGATGACGCGCTCGGCGCCGGCATCAACTTCTTCGACACCGCCAACGTCTACGGCTGGGGCGAGAACAAGGGCCGTACGGAGGAAATCCTCGGCACCTGGTTCGCGCAGGGCGGCGGCCGTCGCGACAAGGTCGTGCTCGCCACCAAGGTGTACGGCAACATGGCCGCCGACGGCGACGCGTGGCCCAACCACGACAAGCTGTCGGCCCTCAACATCCGCCGTGCGGTGGACGCCAGCCTCAAGCGGCTCCAGACCGACCACATCGATCTCTACCAGTTCCACCACATCGACCGTGCCACCCCGGTCGAGGAGATCTGGCAGGCGATCGACACCCTGATCCAGCAGGGCAAGATCCTCTACGCGGGTTCGTCGAACTTCCCCGGCTGGAAGATCGCCCAGACCAACGAGACGGCCCGCCGCCTCGGCTCGTACGGCCTGGTCAGCGAGCAGTGCCTCTACAACCTCGCCGAGCGCCGCGCCGAGATGGAGGTCATCCCGGCCGCGCAGGAGTACGGCCTCGGGGTCATCCCCTGGTCGCCGCTCCACAGCGGGCTCCTCGGTGGCGCGATCCGCAAGGAGCGCGAGGGCGGCGCCGGAAAGCGTTCGAGCGGCCGGCTCGCGGACACGAAGATCCGTGAGCAGGTGCAGGCGTACGAGGACCTGCTCGCCAAGCACGGCATCGAGCCGGGCGAGGCGGCGCTGGCCTGGCTGCTCACCCGCCCCGGCGTAACGGGCCCGATCGTCGGCCCGCGCACCGCCGAACAGCTGGAGTCCGCGCTGCGCGCGGTCGAACTGGAGCTCTCGGACGAGGTGCTGGCGTCCCTGGACGAGATCTTCCCGGGCACGGGCCCGTCGCCGGAGGCCTTCGCCTGGTAGCCGAGGTCCCGCTCGCCGGGCGGGCCGCGCGTTACGGTGCGGCCCGTCCGGCGAGGGACGTGCCTCAGCCGAACGCCGCCGTCACGGCGACGATCACGAACAACAGCACCAGCGCGGCGGCCATGATCCGGTTCCGGGTTTTGGGGTCCACGCGTCGAGGTTAACGGCCGTCGGCGACCGGCTCGGCGGCGGGCCTCGTGGTGGGCCTCGCCGTCGGAAAGCGCGCCAGCGTCTCGTACCGCGGCTGCTCGCCCGGCACCCCGTCCACGGGCAGCCGGCTCTGTACGAGCGCCAGCTCCCCGACCTCCCAGGGGGTGCCGTCGAAGCCGTCGAGGGCGGTCACGTACGGCCTCAGATCGGTCTCCGTCCGCGAGCGCGCCACGGTCAGATGCGGATGGTACGCACGGTGTTCCTCCATCGGCACCCCCGTGCGGTTCGCCGCGGCGTACGCGCGTTCGGACAGCCGCCGCAGCTCCGCGATGCCCCCGGCGGCGCCGGCCCACAGCGCGCGCCCGCCGAAGCGCCCGCCGCCGTGGAGCCGCAGCGAGAACGCGTCCGTACGGTGAGCGGCCCGCCCCAGGCGCTCGGTCAGCTCGGGCAGCAGCCGGTCGTCCACCTCGCCCATGAAGGCGAGCGTGAAGTGCCACCCTTCCCGCCCGGTCCACCGCAGCCCGTCGGCCCCGGGCAGCCCGCGCACGCGCTGGTCGAGGGCGTAGGCGAGTTCGTCGGCGGCGGGGGCGGGCGGGAGTACGGCGGCGAAGAGACGCATACGCAGAGTCTGGCATCCCGGCGTGACCCGGTCACCGTGAGTATCGTTGTACCGCGCGGCTGCCGAATTTCCTACGGCAGCGGGGAGGAGCGCCACCGGTGACCATCGCACTTGACGACGACAGGACCGACATGGCCAGTGACGAGCTCAGCTTGGACGATCTGTTCGAGCGACTGGAGCGAATGCCTGTCCCCGAGGGATACAAGGTCGAGATCGTCGAGGGAAGCATCTTCATGTCGCCGCAACGGGACACCCATTGGGAAATCACCGCGGTGCTCTTTGAGCAACTACGCACCACGTACCCACGCAATCGGATCAAGTCCGATGTCCGTATCGATTTCCCGGGGCACCTCAACGGCTTCGCCTCCGACATCACCGCCCTGTCGAAGGACGCCGAAATGGACGAGAGCGGGCGGTGGAACTTCGAGGACATCGAGTTCGTCGCAGAGGTTCTCTCGAAGGGCACCGCCGTCAACGACTACGGTCCGAAGAAGACCGCGTACGCCACCGCCAAGGTCCCCGCCTACCTGGTCGCGGACCCGTACGTCGGCCGATGCCACCTCTACACCGAGCCGAAGGACGGCGAGTACCACTCGCACCTGACCGTCGACTTCGGCAGCGAGATCGATCTGACAGCCACGGGCCTCGATCTCACCCTGAAGACCGACGAGTTCCCCCGCGACTGACCCCCCTGGCGGCAGCCGCGCCCCCACTCACGCCGCCGTCGCCAGCTTCTCCCGTGGTACGAACGTCACACGCGGGCGTCCCCGTTCCATGCCGATCTTGACGCGCAGGCCGCCCGCACGGGCGAGCATCACTCCCACGCCCACCGCCGCGAGCGCCGCGACCGCGCCGCCGGCAGCGAAGCCGACCCTGGGGCCGTAGGTGTCGGTGATCCAGCCGACGAGCGGGGCGCCCAGCGGCGTACCGCCCGTGAAGACCATCATGAACAGGGCCATCACCCTGCCGCGCATGGCCGGGTCGGTGGTCATCTGGATGCTGGAGTTGGCGGTGACGTTGACCGTCAGTCCGCACATGCCGACCGGCACGAGCAGCGCGGCGAAGATCCAGAACGTCGGTACGAAGGCGGCCACGATCTCCAGCACACCGAAGAGCACCGCCGCCGCGACGAGCAGCCGCATCCGGGAGGTGCCCCGGCGGGCGGCGAGCAGGGCGCCGATGAGGGAGCCGACCGCCATCAGGGTGTTGAGCAGTCCGTACGTACCGGCGCCCGCGTGGAACACGTCGTCCGCGAAGGCGGACAGCCAGATCGGGAAGTTGAAGCCGAACGTACCGATGAAGCCGACCAGCACGATCGGCCAGATCAGTTCGGGTCTCCCGGCGACGTAACGCAGCCCTTCCCGCAGCTGTCCCTTGCCGCGCGGGGTGCGCTCGACCTTGTGCAGCTCGGAGGTGCGCATCAGCAGCAGGCCGGTGAGCGGCGCGATGAAGGAGAGTCCGTTGAGAAGGAACGCGTAGCCGCTGCCGACGGCGGTGATCAGCACACCGGCGACTGCCGGGCCCACGAGCCGGGCCGACTGGAAGTTGGCGGAGTTCAGACTGACGGCGTTACGCAGCTGGTCGGGGCCGACCATCTCGTGCACGAACGACTGCCGCGCCGGGTTGTCGACCACCGTGACCAGACCGAGCACGAAGGCCGTGGCGTACACATGCCAGACCTGGACCTGACCGGTGAGGGTGAGGGCGGCGAGTGCGAGGCCGGTGATGCCCATCGCGGCCTGGGTGCCGAGCAGCAGGGTGCGCTTGTTGCACCGGTCGGCGATGACACCGCCGTACAGACCGAAGAGCAGCATCGGCAGGAATTGCAGGGCCGTGGTGATACCGACGGCCGTGGAGGAACCGGTGAGGGTGAGCACCAGCCAGTCCTGGGCGATGCGCTGCATCCAGGTGCCGGTGTTGGAGACGACCTGTCCGGTGGCGAAGAGCCGGTAGTTACGGATCCTCAGCGAGCTGAACATGCTCGTGCGGGTCTGTGTCTGTTCGGTCCCTGGGGTCGGTTCAAGGGGGTCGGGGGTGGTCGGTGCGGGGGCGGAGTCTGCTCCGGATCCCGTACTCAAAGTTGGTTCGCCTCCTCGGTGTTGACGGCGTACTTCGGACGATGACTACACCTGCGCGAGCTACAGGTGCGCGAGCTTCTCCAGCACCGGCGCCGCCGCGCGGAGCTTGGACCATTCGTCCTCGTCCAGCCCTTCCGCCATCGCGGTGAGCCAGGCGTTCCGCTTGCGGCGGCTCTCTTCGAGCATGGCCTCGGCCTGCTCGGTCGAGGTGACCACCTTCTGCCGGCGGTCGTCGGGGTGCGGTTCGAGCCGTACGAGTCCCTTGGCTTCGAGCAGAGCCACGATGCGCGTCATCGACGGCGGCTGTACGTGCTCCTTGCGGGCCAGCTCGCCGGGTGTGGCGGAGCCGCAGCGGGCAAGGGTGCCGAGCACCGACATCTCGGTCGGACTCAGGGACTCGTCGACGCGCTGGTGCTTGAGGCGCCGGCCCAGCCGCATGACCGCCGAGCGGAGTGCGTTCACGGCGGCCGCGTCGTCGCCGTGGGAGAGATCAGCCATGTTCCTTAGCCTAACTCATTACTTAAGCTAAGGAAAACCGAAAGCACCCCTCCCCCACCAGGACGCACAGATCCCACACATCAGGGAGAGGCAGCTCACTCGAACGAGTGAGGAAAGCACGGAAAGTCACCCAAGGCCCGACACCCGCCCCCGACGCTGGTCGGCATGGGATCAACAGTGCTCAGCCTGCGGATAGACGGTGAGCTGCTCGACCGGCTTCGGCAGCACGCCGCCAGACGCGGAATGAACGTCCAGGACTACGTGGTCGGGACGCTCATGCGCGACGATTTCGACGAACGCTTCCGGGTGTCCGTCGACGAGACGGAGAAGTTCTACGGCGCCGCGTGACGGACGCCGTGGGCCCACCGCGTACCGGTGTTACGTCAGACCCAGCGCCGGCATCGCGTAGTAGAAGACGAACACCGCCGACACGACGTACATCGCCACCGGCACCTCGCGACCCCGGCCCGCCACCAGCCGCAGCAGGCTGAAGGAGATGAAGCCGACGCCGATGCCGTTGGTGATGGAGTAGGTGAACGGCATCGTCACCATCGCCAGGAACGCGGGAACGGCGACGGTGTAGTCGTTCCAGTCGATGTCCCTGATCGACCCGGCGAGGATCAGAAAGCCGACCGCGAGCAGCGCGGGCGTCGCGGCCTGGGACGGGACCATCGTCGCGATCGGCGTGAAGAACAGCGCGAGCCCGAAGAGCGCGCCCGTCACGACGGACGCCAGTCCGGTCCTCGCCCCTTCGCCGACACCGGCCGTGGACTCCACGAAGCAGGTGGTGGCGGAGGACGAGGTCGCGCCGCCGGACGCGACGGCGATGCCGTCCACGAACAGCACCCGGTTGATCCCGGGCAGCCGCCCCTTCTCGTCCATCAGCTTCGCCTCGTCGCCGACGCCCAGGATCGTGCCCATCGCGTCGAAGAACGTCGACAGCAGCACGGTGAAGACGAAGAGGACGCCGGTGATGACGCCGACCTTCCCGAAGCCGCCGAAGAGGCTGAACTCACCGAGGAGTCCGAAGTCCGGAGTCGCCACGGGGTTGCCGGGCCACTTCGGGGTCGTCAGGCCCCAGCCCGGCACATCGGCGACCGCCTCGATGACGAGCGCGACGACCGTCATCGTCACGATCGAGATCAGGATCGCGCCGGGCACCTTGCGGATGATCAGCGCGAGCGTGAGCAGCGCGCCGAGCGCGAAGACCAGCACGGGCCAGCCGTTGAGATGACCGTCCGCGCCGAGCTGGAGCGGCACGGTGGTGTGGGCGGCGTCCGGGACCCGGGTCACGAAGCCGGAGTCGACCAGGCCGATCAGCAGGATGAAGAGGCCGATGCCGATGGCGATGCCCTTGCGCAGGCTGCGCGGTACGGCGTTCATCACCCGTTCCCGCAGTCCGGTCGCGACCAGCAGCATGACCAGGAAACCGGCCAGGACGACCATGCCCATCGCGTCGGCCCAGCTCATCCGCGGGGCGAGCTGGAGGGCGACGACGGTGTTGACGCCGAGCCCGGCGGCGAGCGCGATCGGTACGTTGCCGACGACGCCCATCAGGAGGGTGGCGAAGGCGGCGGTGAGAACCGTGGCGGTGACGAGCTGGCCGCTGTCGAGCTGATGGCCGTGGATGTCCTTCGCGCTGCCGAGGATGATCGGGTTCAGCACGATGATGTAAGCCATCGCGAAGAAGGTCGCGAAGCCCCCGCGCACCTCACGGGCGACGGTGGAACCGCGCTCCGAGATCTTGAAGAAGCGGTCGATGGCGACCGGAGCCGCAGCTGTGTCCGGGGAGGGCATGCGCAACCTCAGTCGTCGTGATCATGGGGTGTTCGAACGAACGGAACCGGCCGTTCGCAAAACCGTTTCAGTATGAACAGAGTGGCCGATGATCGCTATCTCCGCGCGTAGACCCTGCCGGGGCTGGGCCAGGCCGTGTCTGACCCCCCGAGGCAGCCGCCGCGCGGGCGCCCCGGAAGCCGCCGCATAGACTGGCGCCATGGCGAAGTGGACCCCGACGCATGAGGCACCCGAGCCCCTGGAGGGGCCGGTCGTCCCGACCATCGTCGGCGGCACCGTCATCTGGTTCGTCCTCTTCCTCGTCCAGCTCCCCTTCTACGGCTGGTTCGACGACCACGGACACACCTGGTGGGTGTGGACCTGTCTGGCCGGCGGCGGGCTCGGGCTGATCGGTGTCTGGTACGTCCGAAGGCGGGACGCCGCCATCAAGCGCGCGGCGGGCGCGAGCCACGGCGCGTAATGCTCTGGGTGGACTTCTCGCTCAACCCCTCGTACCTCGGTCGGATCTTCGGGCCCCCCGGCGGGTGAACGCCCCCTTCCGGCCGTAACGTCGATCTCATGACTGAGCGGGCGAAAATCGACACCGGCGGCGGCGAGCCACGCGACCCCACCGACCCGGGTGCGCGGCTCGGCCGGACGAAGGAGCCGCGCGGTACGTCCGGCGCACTCGGGCGCGACCCCGGACTGACCGCCGCCGAGGTCGCCGAGCGGGTAGCGCGGGGCGAGGTCAACGACGTCCCCGTACGCAGCAGCCGCTCCACCGTCGAGATCATCCGCGCCAACGTCTTCACCCGGTTCAACGCGCTCATCGGGGTGCTCTGGGCGATCATCCTCCTGGTCGCGCCGATCCAGGACAGCCTCTTCGGCTTTGTGATCATCGCGAACACCGGCATCGGCATCATCCAGGAACTGCGCGCCAAGAAAACGCTCGACAGTCTGGCCGTCATCGGCGAGGCCCGGCCGGTCGTACGGCGTGACGGCGTCGCGGCCGGGATCTCCACCTCCGAGATCGTCCTCACCGACATCGTCGAACTCGGCCCGGGCGACAAGGTCGTCGTGGACGGCGAGATCGTCGAGGCCGACAGTCTGGAGGTCGACGAGTCGCTGCTCACCGGCGAGGCCGACCCCGTCCTCAAGCAGCCCGGCGACACAGTGATGTCGGGCAGCTTCGTCGTCTCGGGCGGCGGCGCGTTCCGGGCGACGAAGGTGGGACGGGAGGCGTACGCGGCGCAACTCGCCGAGGAGGCATCGCGCTTCACGCTCGTCCAGTCCGAACTGCGCACCGGCATCAGCACGATTCTCAAGTACGTGACCTGGATGATGGTCCCGACCGCGATCGGGCTGATCATCAGCCAGCTCGTCGTCAAGGAGAACAACTTCAAGGACTCCGTCGCCCGGACCATCGGCGGCATCGTCCCGATGATCCCGGAGGGCCTGGTCCTGCTGACCTCGGTGGCCTTCGCGATCGGTGTCATCCGGCTCGGCCGCAAGCAGTGCCTGGTCCAGGAGCTGCCCGCGATCGAGGGCCTGGCCCGCGTGGACGTCGTCTGCCTCGACAAGACGGGCACGCTCACCGAGGGCGGCATGGACGTCACCGAGCTCCGGCCGCTGAACGGCAGTGACGAGTCGTACGTACGCACGGTGCTCGGCGCCATCGGCGCGTCCGACCCCCGGCCCAACGCCAGCCTCCAGGCGATCATCGACGCGTATCCGGACGAGTCCGGGTGGCGCAGTACGGCGGCGCTGCCGTTCTCCTCGGCCCGCAAGTACAGCGGCGCCACGTTCGAGGGCGACCCCGAGGGCGGCGGCGGGCCCGTCGGCTGGCTCCTGGGCGCGCCCGACATCCTGCTGCCCGACGGCGACCCCACGCTCGCCGAGATCGACTCCCTCAACGAGCAGGGCCTGCGGGTGCTGCTGCTGGCCCGTCTGGAGGGCGACACCGCGCTCGACGCGCCCGGCGTGACGGACGGCGCGGTGGCGGCGGCGCTCGTGGTGCTGGAGCAGCGGCTGCGCCCCGACGCGGCCGACACGCTCACCTACTTCGCCGACCAGGACGTCCAGGCGAAGGTGATCTCCGGCGACAACGCGGTCTCGGTCGGCGCGGTCGCGTCGAAGCTCGGGCTGCCGGGCGCGGACCGTACGGTGGACGCGCGCCGGCTGCCCACCGACCGCGACGAGATGGCGGGCGCGCTCGAATCGGCGTCGGTCTTCGGCCGGGTGAGCCCGCAGCAGAAGCGCGAGATGGTGGGCGCGCTCCAGTCGCACGGCCACACGGTCGCGATGACCGGTGACGGCGTGAACGACGTCCTCGCCCTGAAGGACGCCGACATCGGCGTGGCGATGGGCTCGGGGTCGGAGGCGACGCGGGCGGTCGCCCAGATCGTGCTCCTCAACAACAGCTTCGCCACACTGCCCTCGGTGGTGGCCGAGGGCCGCCGGGTGATCGGCAACATCACGCGCGTCGCGACGCTGTTCCTGACGAAGACGGTCTACTCCGTGCTGCTGGCCGTCCTCGTGGTGATCACGCAGGTGGAGTATCCGTTCCTCCCCCGGCATCTCACGCTGATCTCCACGCTCACGATCGGCGTCCCCGCGTTCTTCCTGGCCCTCGCGCCCAACAAGGAGCGTGCCCGGCCGAACTTCGTACGCAGGGTGATGCGGTACTCGGTCCCCAGCGGCATCATCACCTCCGCCACGACGTTCACGACGTATCTGCTGGCGCGCGACCACTACAGCGGGCCCGGCTCGCTGTCCGCCGAGACGAGCGCGGCGACGCTGACGCTCTTCCTGGTGACGATGTGGGTGCTGGTGATCATCGCCCGCCCCTACACCTGGTGGCGGGTGGTGCTGGTGGTGTCGATGGGGTTCCTCTTCCTGGTCGTGCTGGCCGTGCCGTGGCTCCAGCACTTCTTCGCGCTGAAGCTGGTGGGGACGACGCTGCCGTGGACGGCGGTGGCGATCGCGGGCGTGGGCGCGGTGCTGCTGGAAGTGGCGTGGCGGCTGGTGGACCGGAGATACCCGGCGTAGAAGTCCTGCGGTACGCGTACGTGAAGGGCCCCGCGCGAGGTGCGCGGGGCCCTTCGTGCCGTATGTGCGTCGCTATTACCGCACGTCGACGAAGTCACCGGCCGGGATGATCGCCGGGGTGGTGGACGTACCGGCGAAGTTCCAGCGCCAGTAGCCGTCCACGGTGGCCTTGGACGTGGTCTTCAGCGTGCCGGTGCTGGAGGTCTTGACCCCCTTGACCGAGGTGTAGGCGGTGCTGGTGCTCTTGCGGAACTCCAGCTTCACCGACTGGGTGGCGTAGCCCTTGTAGGTGCCGGTCTCCCAGTTGGCACGGGTCAGCTTGCCCGTGATCGTGATCGTGCCGCCCTTCGCCACCGGCTCGGGGGCCGCGTTGACGTCCAGCTTCGCCAGCCGCTGGAGGTTCGTCCTGCCGAACTTGTCGTTCTGCGCGCTGTAGGTGTCCTTCGAGGTCACCCAGACGCCTACGTTCCAGCCCTTGGAGTCGCTGTTGAGCAGCCACGTCGGATCGATCTCGATGGTCTGCGTACAGGTGGACGTGGTGGCGTTCGCCGCCACGCACGAGGTGGGCCCGGTGGAGCCGAAGCCGAAGGACTCCGGGTCGTCCACACTGGCGCCGGTCCAGATGATCGCGTCGGCGTCGGTGATGCCGGACGGGTGCGACGCGGTGATCGAGACGGTGACCTTCTTGACGGCCTTGGCGCCGACGATGATGGGCTTGCCACCGTTCACCACGGCCTTGCTGATCACCGGGGCCTCGCCGGCCTCGCCGCCCTCCCCGGCCCTGGCCTTCGGCGCGGCGGCCGGGCTCCGGTGCGTGGCGGAGCCGTAGGACGGTACGCCGGGACGGTCGTCCGCGGGCGCGGCCTGGGTGGCCGGCACGGCGAGAGCCGACAGAGCCAGGGCACCGGTCGCGACGGCAACAGTGGCGCGGATTCGCATGCTTTTCCCCATTTGTCAGTGAGCCTGTTGGCTCGCCTGGTCAGACGAGAAGCATGGGCCGATGGTTGTGTGCCGCGTGCCTTTTTCGTGAAGGTCGCACATCTGGGCGGCACATCCAGACCGGCGTGGGTCGCCGTGGACCGCCCCGGGCCGCCGTCAGTCGAACCAGCGGTCCCGCGCCAACTCCTCGGTACGCGACGCGTCCTCCAGCAGCGCGGCCACCTCGAAGCGGCGCGGCCACTGCCCGGCCGCCCACGCCAGCCCGGCCGCGACGCCCTCCACGGTGGACGCGTGGACCGTGCCGTCCGGTGTGCGCCGCCAGTCCAGTTCCGTGCCACCCGCGAGCAGTTGCCCGTGCTCGACGTACGTGTCGGGGGTGCCCGGACCGAGCAGTACGTGGACGGACTCCGGGACCTCGTACTCCTCGCCCTCCGTCATCACCTCCGCCGTGACGCTCTCGCCGAGCCGCGCGACCTGGAGCAGCTCAGCGAGTTCGGCGGCGCGCGCGGGAGCCACCGGCAGCAGCGGCAGTCCTTCCGTCAGCGGCAGCAGATCGGGTACGTCCGCGATCACGGCGTCAGCCGCGTCCACGATCCGCACCTCGCCGTCCACCACGGCCCGCAACTCGTCAGGGAGGGTGACCTGTTCGGGATCGAGGTCGGCGATCGCCGTGTAGAGGGCGTGCAACTGACGAGCCGTCACCTCACGGTCGGGGTCGGCCAGCCGGTTCAACAGCTCGGCCGCGCCGCCCGGTTCGTCGAGAAGAGCGGCGACCGAGGTCCGTACGCCCAGCGCGCGCAGCACCTGTGCGTCCTCGAACCCGGAGGCGTCCACGGCGTCGTACAGCCCGGCCAGCAGCGGATCTCCGCCCGCCGAGCGCAGACCGGCCGGCCGCCGGCCGTCGAGCACGGGGTGGTCGCGCAGCCACCATGCGGTGTACGAGCGCACGCTCTCGGTCGTGCCGTCGGGCAGCAGCACGCGTACGGGCGCGGTCAGCGCGTCCCGCAGCGGCGGCTGCGCCAGCAGGGCGAGCGCCCGGGGCCAGGCGTCGTCGTCCACGAGGTCCAGGTCGCGTACGGCCACGATCTCGGTGGCGACCGGCGGCACCGGCGTCTCGGGCAGCCGGTCCAGCACGTCCTCGCACCAGACATCGACGGCGTCGAGCAGCCCGGCGTCGTCCGGCTCGGCGAAGTCGCCGTCGCGCGGCTCCAGTTCGTCGGGGTCCAGGACTACGTCCGTGGCGCGTACGAGGGTGAAGTTGGCCAGCACCCCGCAGGCGGCCAGGGGCTGTTCGCCCCAGCGCTCGGCCAGTTCGGCGTCGCACAGGGTGAGTTCGTCCTCGCGCATGACGGCGGCGAACGGGCTGCCGGGCAGGACGAGTTCACCGGCGGGGGCGAGTTCACCCTCCTCGTCGGGCAGGGCGAGCGCGGCCAGCCACGGCTCGTCGCCGACGTCCAGATCCGCGTCCCGCACCAGCGCGAGGACCGTCTCGGCCAACTCGTCGGCGTCCAGCGACTGTTCCTGGTCCCAGAGCTCACCGGCGTCCAGCGAGGCGGCGACCGCGGCCCGTACCTCCGGGGTCGTCAGCACGGCGCGCGGGGTCGCGGGCAGCGCGCCGAGCTTCTCCAGCAGCGGGTGGGCGGCATCCGGGTGCGCCACCTTCAGACCGAGCCTGGCCAGGTCGGCGGGTGTCTCGGCGAGCGGCAGCAGGACCCGGCGGGGGCCCACCGCCGTACGGCCGCCGACGAGCGGCACCGGCAGTCCGGACAGCCGGTCCGGGTCGACACCGGCCAGGGACTCGTAGAGCCGCCGCCACCACTCGGGGGCGCGCTCGGTGCCGCCGATGCGCTCGATGGCCTCGCCGAGCGGCAGCCGGCCCACCGTCAGGGACCGCAGCTCCGTGCGCCGTTCGAGCCCGGCGGGCAGCAATGTGGGCAGTACTTCTGCCAGTACGCGTACGGTGTCGGCGCCCGCGCCCTCCACGACCTCCGCCTCGAAGGGCCGCAGCGCGGTCAACTCCTCGCTGGGGGCGGCCGGTTCGAGGAAGGCGACACGCGGCAGCCGCTTGAGGATCGCGGCCCGCAGCACACCGTCCAGCTCGCCCTTGCCGAGCGGCCCCGGCACCAGGTCGATGGTGCCGGTGGACACCGGCAGCCAGTCGCCGAGGAGTTCGGCGTACGCGTCGGCGGCCCGCTCCACGAGGAAGTCGGTGAGCGGTCCGGGCGCGGGGTGCCGCCGGGTGGTGTCCAGCGGCAGCGAGGCGATCAACAGGGCGGGCACGCCCAGGGGTTCGTCGGTGGGTGTCGGTGCGTGCACGACGGGTGCGGTACGGGGCGGTACGGGAGCGCCCTCGCCGTCCACGGGGACGGCCCAGGTGACGGCCCAGTGGGGGCGCAGGCGCTCCTCCACTGGGCGGCCTTCGAGCAGCGCGGGCGCGGTGGCGCCGTGGTGGCTGACGACCCGCCAGCGGCTCACAGCCTCGGCCGCGCTGTCCTCGACGTGTACGTACGGGCCGTGCTCGGAGCGCCTCAACACCCGCTCGCCGTCGGGGGTTTCGACCACGATCTCGGCGAGGCCCGGCAGGGTCAGCAGCAGGGCGTCGTCGACCGCGGCGAGCAGCCGCTCCACCAGATCGAGCGCGGTCCCGTCCCGCAACGGCAGGATGACGACCGTGTCGTACCCCTCGGGGGCGCTGCCCTCGGCGGGCAGCGGCAGCCGCAGCAGCGGCACGTGCCCGTCCCTGCGGCGCAGTTCGTCGCCGAGCCCGGGGCTCGACAGGGCGGTCTCCTGGGCCAGTTCCCGCGCCTCGGCGAGCGACCACCGGACACCACCGTGCCGGCCGACGACGGCGGGTTCGTCGCTGACGGCGATGACGGCGGCGAACCCGACCCCGAAGCGCCCGACGGCGGACTCGTGCCCCTCGCGCTTGGCGGAGGCGCGCAGGGTGCTGAGGGATTCGACCCCGGTCGCGTCGAGGGCCGCACCGGTGTTGGCGGCGACGAGCACGGCGGGGCTGCCGGGCCGCAGGGTGAGCCGCAGCCGCCCCGGGACCCCCGCACGGGCGGCGGCGTCGGCGGCGTTCTGCGCCAGCTCGACGATCAGCCGGTCACGGTACCCACCGAGCGCGAGGTCCTCCTCGGCGTTGGCGTCCTCCCGGAACCGCGCGGGCCCGGCCCCCCACGAGTCCAGTACCGCACGCCGCAGCCGAGCCGTTCCGAACGGGTCGGCCCCCTCGGTCGTCGTGACGCTCACCGTCTGACTCCACTCTGTCCGTCCGCCTACCGGTCCACTACGCGGTAAGTGTGCGGGCCCGAACGTACCGCGTGTCGCGCCTCCACTGGGGTGGGGGCCTGGCCTACGCGCGACCCCGGCTGGTCAGGTGTCACCCGGATCCTCCGAATCACCGTGTTCATCCCCTCAACGGACGGATCGGCGTCTCACGTGGACTGGCGGCTCCGGACCGGTCAAGGGCCGGCCATCCTCTTGTGAGATCGACGGCGGTCAGACAGCGTCGGGCAGGTCCTTGAGCAGGTTTCTGACGCCCGGATGGGTGCCGTGCTGCTGGCACAGGGTGGTTGTCACGTGTCGCAGATGGTGGTGAACACGGTGGGAGCCGACCTGCTCGGCCAAGGCCACTGCCTGCCGTGCGGCATCGACCGCTCCGGTGATGTCGCCGGTCTGAGCGCGAGCATCGGCAAGTTCGCTGGCGAAGAGCATCCTGTCGCGAGGATAGCCGTCGGTGTCCTCGACCGTGCGGCCGCCGAGGTAAGGCTCGGCAAGGTCGGGGTGGTGAGCGGCGAGCAGGGCCCGGCCGGTCTGGGCGTCCACCGCTGAGGAGCCGAGCCACAGGCTCCACCAGGGTTCTTCACTGTCGCGGGAGGAAGCCAGGTGGGTACGGGCCCGGCCATCGGCGCGGTGTACTGCTTCGGTGTCTCCCATCTGTCCGGCCAGGGCAATTCGACGCATTTCCAGCACCGCCCGCAGGCGCGGGGTCAGGGCCTTCGGCCTGCGGTTCTCCGCGACTTCCAGGAGGGTTGAGGCCTCGTGGTACTGGCCGAGCCAGGATTCCTGGTAGGCGGCAGAGGCAAGGAGGTTGACTGTGGCGTGGTGGACACCGGGGGCGTCGGCAGCCTCGCGGGCGAGGCGCAAGCCGGTCTGGTAGACGCGTTGGGCTTGCGGATGGTGGCCGGCGTCGAACAGCATCCATCCGTAGGTCTCGGACATCTCGACGTAAGCGGTGTGCAGGCGCATGCCTTCGGCGGCACCGTAGCGGCATTGCGTGATCAGCTTGCCAAGGTTCTGCCAGATCCCGCCGGCCCACAGCAGAGTGGAGGCACTGCCCTCGCTGTCGTCCAACTCCCGGGCCTGCTGCACTGCGCGCTCGACCGTCGCTGTCAGCTGTAAGGAGACCCGGTCGCCCTCCTGGGCCGCGCGCAGTGCGGGTGCTCCGTCCATCAGCAGATCCAGTGCAGGCGCCGTGGCGACGGCTCCGGACAGCAAGATGAACGAGCGTCGCTGCATGGGGACATCTCCTTGAGTATCAAGAAGCAGTTCGGTGGCGGTCGCCTCGTAGGGACGGTCCAGGGCGCGATGACGGCGGCGTGTCCGAGGGCGGTCCCAGCCCAGACCGGCAGCCGTCAGCGGCGACCGGTGTAGTGCGACGGCACCGTCAGTACGTCGCTCCTCGTTTCCGCCGACGGCCGGTCCCCGCGCATCCACGGGTACCCCGTCTTGAGATGCAGGGGCGGAGATCCGCGCTGGGCGCGACGCTGGTTCACCCGCGCGATCAGCTGCTCTGGACTCCACCCGAGGTCGGCCAACTGTGCGCGAAGCGGATTCGACTCTGGCTTGCGGTCCACCGGCTTCCCCCTGCTGCGGGACGGTTCCTTATTGGACGTTAGCAGTCGCTCCTCACATGGCGGCAGGAGTAATCATCCGCCCCGGGTGTAGTTACACCCGGTGGTGTGGGCGAGCTGAGCGCGTGTGCCGCACCCGGTCCACCGTGCCCACCTCCCGCCCCTCTTTCTCTCCACCGGTCGAAGCGCTGTCCTTGAGGAGCCCGGCCGTTCCTTCGCCCGCACAGCCTTGCAGCGTCGATTCCGGAGCGGTCCGACGTGCCTTTCCCTGCCATGCCGTTTTTCTGGCCGCGTTCGCGCGGTCTCGACGAGAAGGGTCAACTGCTGTGAACATCATGAATCGCCTTGCCGAACTGTCCGGCGCCACCGTGACGGTGACCGGAGGGTTCGGGCTGGTGGGAAGCCGTATCGTGCACAGGCTCCGGGCTGTTGGAGCCAAACCGCTGGCCGTGGGGCGACTGGACGCCTACGGCTCAAGGATCTACTCGACCTTATTCGGCGTCTCTCCCGCCGACTCAGACGTGATTGCGGGCGACATCACCGACTTTACGCTCATGGACGACCTCATCTCGCGCAGCGACTACGTCGTCCACGCCGCAGCGCTGGCTGATGTCGCCGAGTGCACCCGTAGTCCGATGGCCGCGGTACAGGCGAACATCGCTGGAACCCAGACCGTGCTCGGGGCAGCGGCCCGGCACACGCGCACGCTCAAGCGCCTGGTCTTCGTTTCTTCGGCGAGCGTCTACGGTTTGGGGCCCACATCATCCCTCCGGACGGCGCGGTTCAGTGAGGAAGACCCGCTCGCCCCTGCGTCTGTCTATGCCAACACCAAGGTCTGGGGAGAGCATCAGACCGCTCTTATCCTGGCCGGTCAGGGCGACTCGCACGCGATCGTGCGGTACTTCTCCGTCTACGGAGAACCGCAACTGATCAAGGAGAACAGCCACTCGTGGGTGGTTGCGTGGTACGGCATGCGAGCGGTGCTCGGCCTGCCCCTGCAACTCAACGGAGGGGGCTTGCAGATCCGCGACTTCGTGCATGTGGACGACATCGCTGACGCGACGCTACTGGCTGCCTTGGCCCCTCGCGCACACCGGTCCACGATCAACATCGGCTCCGGGCGTGCCACCTCCATCCGGGAGGTCGCCGACCTCGTACGTCGTCACTGCCCCGGCAGTGCGCTCGTCCGGACGCCGATGCCGCAAGGAGACCCACTCGGCGCGTGCGCCACAACCACCCGCATGAAGGACATCTTGGGCTGGGAACCCTCCGTCAGAATCGAGGACGGCGTCCGCCAGTACGTGGAGTGGGTGCGGCGCACCCCCGAAGCGATCCCGAGATGGCTCCGGGACGAGTGCGCCTGACAACCTCACAGCACCGGGGGCCGCCCGAGACGGGTCATGGTCCACACGGTGGACCAGCGCATGGGCCGACGTGTGCCGCAGGGCGTACGCCAGCCTTCGGCGAAGCCGCCGAACCATGCCCGTACCCCAGCCGCGTCCCGAGTGCGGAGCACAGTCAGCACCGTCCACACCCCCAGGTAAAGCGGCACGAGCACGGTCGGCAGATGACGCCGGGCCAGGTAGACCCGGTTGCGGGCGTTGGTTCGGTAGAAGAAGGCGTGCCGAGCCGGCGAGGTCCTGGGGTGCTGGAGCAGCAGATGCGGCTCGTAGACGATCTTCCATCCGGCGTCCAGCGCACGCCAGGCCATGTCCGTCTCCTCGTGGGAGAAAAAGAACGAAGCCGGCCAGTCTCCGACCTGCGCCAGCATCTTCCCCGACAGTACGTGCGCCCCGCCCAGGAACGTCGTCACTGATCCACCACGCATCGGGTCACCGGCCCGCAGCCGCGGGACGTGTCGTCGCTGGGTGAGCCCCGTCTCGTCCGCGATCCGGAAACTGACGATCCCCAGACCTGGGTCCGCCTCATACATCTGTGTGATCCGCTCGAAGTCGGTTTCCGAGACCAACAGACCGTCGTCGTCCAAATCCAGCACCAGATCCATGTCCCGCAGGTGTTCCAGGGCAGCGTTCCGGCCGCCGGTCACGCCCAGATTCTCCGCGAGCTGAACGGCTTCCACCCACGACGGCAGGTCCAGATCCGACAGGGCGCACCCGTTGCCGACCACCACGGTGCGAGTCGCCGGCTTCGTCTGCGACTTGACCGAGGCCAGCAGCGCGGCCAGGTCTTTCGGCCGCGTCCCCATGGTGAGGATCGCCACACCCAGCGTCGTACCCAATTGAACCGTCCTCCCGAGGAACCAGAGATGAACTCCAGATCGCCGAAGCCTAACGGCACCGCGCTGCACGAACTCGCCACGAGCGGGAATCTGCCAGCCCACCAGTCCATGGATACAGCCACGCTCGACTGGATCGCGCACAACCGGCCGCCGTTCACCAGCGCCATGCCCCGCCTGTCACCGCAGACCACGATGCTGGTACCGGAGGCCGCGTGGTTCACGGACACGCGGCTGGCCGACTCTCTCCACGGCATCCGCCACGGGGCGCGAGTCAGTTTGTTCGCGTCAGTGATTGCCGCCGAGCACGGCCTTGACAAAGACCACGCCCTTGCCCTTCACGCAGCCGCGGCTATCCACGACTGCCGCAGGCGCAACGACTGGGCGGACCCAGGCCACGGGCAGCGCGCCGCGACCTGGTTCACCGCCAACGAGGACCTCGTCACCACCGCCCTGGGGCGCCAGCTCCCGACGGCCCCGCTCGCGCGCGCGGCGCTCGCCATCAGTCTGCACGACGTGCCGTACGAAGCGTTCACCAAGCCGCAAGAGAACGCCTACCGCCAAGGCCCGCATCTCGTCGACCTGTTGAAGGCCGCAGACGCCATGGACCGTTACCGCCTGCCGCTCACCCGCTGGTGGCCCGACCCCTCCCGGTTGCGCGTCATCGTGCCCTCCTGGCTCCATCCGCTCGCCTTCGACCTCGTCGTGCGAAGCGAGATGGCCCGGCTGGAGGGAGCCACCCAGAATCGCGCACTTGCTCACGCCCTCCAGACCCTCACTCATGGACAGTAAGGAAGCCCACCCGTGGACACAGACTGGGACGACGCCCACACCGACTACACCAGCCCCTCCACTCGCCCGGTTCCCGCCGGACTCGCCGAATCCGAAGCCGACTGGCGTCGGCGCCTGCGACAGGAGACGCCCCGCGGCTGGCTCTTGACGGGAAACGCCATGATCCAGAATCTGACCAGCGGTCGGCCGATCCAACTGATGCACACCACGAGCGCGCTGGACGCCATCCGCGCCAGCGGTCATCTGTACGCGAGCTCTGGCTGCCTGGTCGCCGCGCTCTACTGCGCTCCGCTCACCGCTGAGAGTGCCGGCCTGCGTCCGCACAACCTGGGCGCATACCTGATGGAGACCAAGCCACATACCCGAACTCTGGTCTTCGAGATCACCCCGAGCGCCCCCGTGCCGGCCAAAGGCGTGGACTACCTTCGATTAGGCGGGATCCACCTGCGCACCTACCTGCGGCACCGGAGCTTCCTCACCGGACATGAGGATTCTCGGCTCCGCCAGGCCTCCCTGGGCAGGATCCGGACCGCAGCCCCGTTCATGGACGTGCTCCTGGCCAACGCCACGGGGAAGCGGACGCCGTGTGCCGGGTTCACCGACCAGCTCTCTGTCACCATCCGGGACTTCCCCTTCTTGGGCTACCTCTACTTCGAGGTGCTCTCCGAGTACCTGATGCTCCACTCAGCCACGGCGGAGACAGAGACATACGCACAGGCCGGCGAGCTGAACAACCGTCTGTACAAGCGTCTGGCGCATATCGCCGTCAAGGGCATGAACCAGTTGTTCGACCTGTCCCGCTTCCGCCCCGGATACGACCACCTGGTCGAGCTGATCACAAGGATCGAGCCGGGTCTGGCATCCGGCGCGGCCGAGTACACGAGAGACCGTCTGTCGCACCTGTTCGCTGCTGTGTCGCTCGACCCGTCGCAGGACGCGGAAGCCTTCACCTTCCGAGGCACAGATTTCGACACGCTCGCCGTCGCCGCGCCGTCCCTGCTGGGCCAGGCTGTCTTCCGCGAGATGCGGATTCTCGATCGGTACCCCCAGCTCTACCTCGCCTTCGAGCAGGCGAAGGCCCTTGAAGCGTGGGACTACTGGAACAGCGAGGGCATCCCAACGCCCTTCAACGGCTTTCTGCCGAAGGGGGAGATAGGCGTCAATCCGGCGTACCCCGAATCCAGATGCAGGGTGTGGGTGGCGGAGGCCTGCGAGCGGGGCCTGCTTCACCCAGTCGAAGAACTGGACATCACACCCGTCCCCCGCTTGGCCGAGCTGAATATGACCGCCATGCGCAGAGACACGACGGGAAGAGCTGCCGGGCACATCCGCTCGGCGAGGGCCGACTCACCTTCGCCGTGAGCAGACTGGCCAGCGTTGGCGTCCTCCCGGAAGGGGGCGGCACCCGCACCCCAGGGGGTCCGGTCGTGCGTCCGGGGTTCAGTCGTCCAGGTCGATGACGAAGTCAACGACCGTGGTGTCCCCTCTGCGCACGATCGGATGTGCGACCTCCACAATGCGTCCGGTGTCCGCGATGTGCCGTCGCGTGTACCGCAGCACCGGGACCCCGGCACCGACGCGCAGTGTCGTGGCCTCGACCTCGGTGGGCATCGCCGCCGTGAAACTCTCAGTGACGCGGTTGACGTGGATGCCCAGGCTGCCAAGCTGCGCGCGCGTGCCACCGGGCCACGGCTCGTTGATCGGATCCGCCACGGGTGTGCCGGCGACATCGGACCAGCGCACGTAGCTGGTGGACATCTGCGTCGGCTCGTCGTTGTCGTGGAAGACGAAGTGCCGGGCGAGAAGCCGCTCGCCGGGCTCGCACTCGAACAGAGCGGCCAACTCCGCGTTGGCCTGCACCCGTTCGAAGCGCTTGTCGAGCCGGTACTCGGACCACCCGATGCCCTGGTCGCGGGTGTACGGCGTGGCCCTGGCGCCGGGCGCGGTGCGATACCGGTCGGCGGCCATGCGGTGAACGGGCGGCTGCGGCCTCACCCGCGTCCCGGCCCTCGCCTTGGACTCGATCAGCCCCTCGTTGCGGAGCAGGCTGAGCGCGTTGCGGATGGTCGTCTCCGATACGCGGTACGCCTCGCACAGCGAGGGGAGCGTAGGTAGCCGGTCGCCGGGCCCGTACTCACCGGAGGAGATGCGGCGCCGCAGGTCAGCGGCGATCCGCAGGTACTCGGGCTGTGCCACCGCCACACCACCGTCCTCAATGATCGCGTCAATCTGTACACACATACTCTCCCCTCCCGCTTGACCAGCGCCAACTCTCGCGACAATCTGAGTACAGAAAGAAGTTATCCGTACTCAGATAGCTACCGAAGCCGAGGGGTAGCCATGTCCGAATCGGGACACACCTGGAGCCTGGTCTTCAAGGGCCACCCTGCCGAGGCCGCCCGCGTCCGCGAGTGGACCAGGGGTCGTCTCACGCACGATGACGCCCCCGCCGTCGCGAACGAACTGTTCATCGCCGTCCTCGGCAGCTCGCCCGCCGGCCGCCCCGACGTCATCGAGATCACCATCTCGACCGCAGGCCGACGCGCGCGCATCACCGCCGACGGCACCTACCGCCTGCCCGTGGTCCAGACCTACGGACCGGGCGATCTCATCATCGACCGGCTGTCACAGTCGTCCGGCGTCACCGACGACGGGCACGGGCTGTGGGCCCAGTTCCACCAGGAGTTGACCTGATGCCCGACGAGACACGGACCCGGCCGGCAGGACTGGCACCGTGCCGGACAGAGGAGCAGGCCATGATCGGTGAGACACCGCCGGAAGTGGGGGCCTCGGTTCTGGACACCGCCGTTGGCAGGTTGGCCGAGTACCGAGGGATGGTCGGCGGGCTGTGGCGGTTGCGGGCGTTTCTCGGGGCGGAGGAATGGGACGCGCGTCCCGAGGATGTACGGCGGACCGAAGCCGGCCCCCACGCTAACGGCGCCGACGCCAAGCCCGAAGAGTGCGAAGAGTGCGACGCCTGGTGGTGGGCCGAGCAACTTGCCTTGGATGACGGTGCGTTGAGCGAGGCCGTCGACTGCCGCATCTACCTCGGGCGGCATCGATACGTGGCGCACGTGCCGTAACGGGCAGACAGTGGCGCCATGAACGCCTCCGCGATCGATCACCAAGCCCCGAGCCGGACGCGGGCCTAACTCCCCTCGCCCGGAGGCCCCAGCGGAAACGCGTCCGCCCCCAGTTCGTCCAGCACGTGCGGGGCCGGGCGCGGTGGGGTCGGCATGACCGCCGCCTCGGAGTGGCCGCCGCAGCCGTACGCCAGTGAGACCACCCGGCCGTCCGCCGGTGAGAACTCGTTCGCGCAGACGCCGAACGCCTGCCGCAGCGAGCCCGCCAGCGGCAGCAGGAAGCCGCAGGAGACGCAGGGCGCGGGCGCCGCCTGGGCCATGGGGGTCTTCGCGCCGAAAGCCTCGTCCCAGCGGTCGGCCGCGATGTGGAGCCCGTACCGGGACAGCACTCTGGCCCGGCGCATGCCCAGTTCCTCGGCGACCGACGCGATCGTGCCGCGGACCGTGAGCGGCGTGCCCTCCTCGGCGAGCGCCCCGCGGTCCGTCTCCTCCGCGTCCTCGGCCTCGACCAGTTCCGCCAGGGCCTGCGGAGTGACCGCGTCCGGCACCGCGGAGTTCGGCGGGGGCGTGTCCTCGCCGCTGTAGCCGGGCTCCAGGCGCAGATCCTCCGCCTGAGTCGGCAGCAGATCGCCGGGACCCATGTCCCCGGGGCGCAGCCGGTCGCTCCACGGCACCCACTCGGGGGCCTGGAGGGAGTCGGGGCCGGGCAGCAGCACCGTTTCGTCAAGCGTGACGATCTTGGCCCGGGACGCCCGGGCGACCGTCACCGCCCAGCGCCAGCCGCGGTAGCCCATCTCCTTGCATTCGAAGAGATGGGTGACCACCCGGTCACCCTCGGACACCACCGCCACATGTTCACCGACGACACCGGGCGCGGCAGCGTCCTCGGCCGCCGACCTCGCGAGGTCCACCGCCTCGGCACACAGGCGGTCGGGGGTTCGGCTTCGAGTCGTCGCAGCACTCACAGGTCTCGCTTCTCTCCTACGCCGTTTCACGGGTGCGCCGGCCGATTCACGATGTACGGGCCGAGGGCGGAGCGGACCAGAGGGCCGCATCGACGTCCACGCCCGACTTCTCCCGGGCACACCTACCGTCAACCATTCTGCGGGATGACAAAGAGGCGCGCGGCCGAGAACAACCGCCGGTGGCGCGCTACGCACGCTACCCCCTCCACCGCCCGCCGCCCACCTGCACGCCCCCTTTCCCGGAGTTCGGGCAGCCCGCGGGCGGTCCGACGCCCCGGGAAAGGGTGCGCAGCCGTCCGTGGACAGGGCACCGGAAGCGCCGTGAAATCTCGGCAAAGTAATGAGAAGAACAGCTGAAGTCCGCGCGTCAGGGACGTCACGGGCGTTCCGCCACGCGAACTGGGGGCACTATGACGGGGTGGCAGCCGTCAGGTCGTCCGAGCGCTCCGGTCCGCTCCGCAGAGTGGGGCGGACGGTCGGGCGTGCCCTGCATCTGCCGTTCACCGGCACCGCGAAGGGCATCCGCAAGGCCACGCACGCGCACGGCGCGGGCGAGTCCGGCCTCGGCAGGCTGATCGAACTGCACGCCGTGAACGGCGCGGGTGACGTCATGATCACCGTCGCCCTCGCGTCGACGGTCTTCTTCTCCGTACCGACCGACGAGGCCCGTGGCCGCGTCGCCCTCTACCTCGCCGTCACCATGGCCCCCTTCACGCTCCTGGCCCCGGTGATCGGCCCGCTCCTCGACCGCATCCCGCACGGCCGCCGGGCCGCGATGGCCGGTGCCATGCTGACCAGGGCGCTGCTCGCGCTGACCATGTCGGGCGCGGTCGCGACCGGCGGCCTGGAGCTGTATCCGGCCGCGCTGGGCGTGCTCGTCGCCTCGAAGGCGTACGGCGTCGTCCGCAGCGCCGTCGTGCCACGGCTGCTGCCACCGAACTTCCCCCTGGTCCGGGCCAATTCCCGGGTGACGCTCGCCGGCCTGCTCGCGACGGGCGCGGCGGCCCCGATCGGGGCCGGCCTCCATCAGATCGGGCCCCAGTGGCCGCTGTACGGCGCGTTCCTCATCTTCGCCGCGGGCACCTTCCTGGCGTTCACGATGCCGCCGAAGGTGGACTCCGCGAAGGGCGAGCGCAAGATGCAGCTCGTGGCACGCGGGAGCAAGAAGCGGCCGAGTCTGCGTACGGTCGGCCCGTCCGTCTTCAACGGCCTCCAGGCGAACGCGTCGCACCGCGCGCTCTCCGGCTTCCTGATCTTCTTCCTGGCGTTCCTGCTGCGCCAGCACCCGTTGGCGGGGCAGAGCGCCGCCGTCTCGCTGGCCATCGTGGGTGTCTGCGCGGGCACGGGCAACGCGATCGGTACGGCGGTGGGCGCCTGGCTCAAGGCCCGCGCGCCCGAGGTGATCATCGCGACGGTGCTGGGTCTCGCGCTCACGGCGGCGATCTTCGCGGCGGTGTTCTTCGGCGGCCTGACGATCGCGGTGCTCGCCACCACGGCCGGCTTCACCCAGGCCCTGTCGAAGCTGTCGCTGGACGCGTGCATCCAGCGGGACGTCCCGGAGGAGGTCCGTACGTCCGCTTTCGCGCGCGCCGAGACGGTGCTCCAGATGTCCTGGGTGGTGGGCGGCGCGATCGGTATCGCCCTGCCGCTCAACGGGGTGCTCGGCATGTCGGTGGCCGCCGGTCTGGTGGCGACCGGAGCGGCCTTCTCCGTACGGGGGCTGCTCGGCGCGGCCCGGCACGGCGCGCCGCACCCGCGCGCCGCCTGAGCCCGGCCGGGCGATAGCCTTCGGCCCATGACCGCTGCGTTTATCTCTGCCAGGACCCGCCGGACCGGTGTCGCGCTCGGCGCCGTCTCCGCGGGCCTGCTCGCCCTCTCTGCCTGCGACAAGCCCACGCCGCTCGCGACGGTGACGGTCGGTACGGACACCGTGCACTCCGAGGCCGTCTGCTACAACGACGGCAAGTCGCTGGGCGACGAGGCCGTGCTCAGGAGGTGCCTCAACGACACCTCGGAACGCAAGACGGTCACGGTCTCCCCCGACGAGCGCATCCACTTCGGTGTCGACCCGGAGATCGCGGACAACGGCTGGACCTTCTACGTCGAGGGCCAGCGGGCCGAGCCCCAGCCGGACAAGAACACCTTCCGCACCATCCAGGCGGGCTCGTTCTTCGCCTCGCAGACCGGCGAGCTCATCGATGCCGTGAATCTGAGCATCGTCGAGACGAGCGAGAAGGAGCGGGCCGTGACCGGGGTCTGGAACTTCGAGCTGAAGCGGGAATCCTGACCCGTCCCGGCCGGACCGGGCCCGTTCCGACGCGTCCCGGCCCGTTCTGATCGTGTCGAGGGAGGGGCGTTCGTGCGCGTACTGGTGGTGACGGCCGTTCGGGCCGAGGCCGACGCGGTCTCGGACGGGCTCGGGGCGGCCACGGAGCGCCGGCTGCCCGGCGGTTACGTGCTGGCCTCCCACTCCGGCGCGGATGTGCTGGCGGCCGGGGTCGGACCCGCAGCGGCGGCGGCCGGTACGGCGACGGCCCTCGCGGTTGCCTCTCCGTACGACCTGGTGGTCTCCGCCGGTATCGGCGGCGGCTTCCAGCCGCTCGCCCCCGTCGGCTCGCTGGTGGTGGCGGACTCGATCGTCGCCGCCGACCTGGGCGCCGAGACGCCCGAGGGGTTCCTCCCGGTGGACGAGCTGGGCTTCGGCCGCACCGTCCACCACCCGCCGCCCGAGTTCGCCGCCCGCGTCGCGGGTCTTCTGGACGCCGTCCACGCGCCCGTACTCACCGTCTCCACCGTGACCGGATCGGCGGCCCGTGCCGCCGAACTGACGGCACGTCACCCGCGCGCCGCCGCCGAGGCCATGGAGGGTTTCGGTGTCGCTGAGGCCGCGGCGGCGTACGCGGTGCCGGTGGTCGAGATCCGCGCGGTCTCCAACGCCGTTGGTCCGCGCGACCGTTCGGCCTGGCGCATCGGCCAGGCGCTGGAGTCGCTGCGGTACGCCTGCCGCCAACTCAGCCCCGTCTTCGAGAAATCGCCATGGGAGTCGCCATGAGGCACGCCGCCGTACCGCCCCTGCGGATCGCGTACTCGCCCTGTCCCAACGACACGTTCGTCTTCGACGCCTGGGCGCACGGCCGGGTGCCGGGCGCGCCCGAGCTGGACGTGACGTTCGCCGACATCGACATCACCAACGGCATGGCCGAGCGCGGCGAGCTGGACGTGCTGAAGGTGTCGTACGCCGTGCTGCCGTGGGTCCTCGACGAGTACACGCTGCTGCCGTGCGGCGGGGCGCTCGGCCGCGGCAACGGCCCGCTGGTCCTGACCCGGGGGCCGGACGCCGACCTGACCGGCGCGACCGTCGCCGTACCGTCCGAACGCTCCACCGCCTACCTGCTGTTCAGGCTGTGGGCGGCCGATGTGCTGCCGGGCGGCGTGGGCCGGATCGTGGTCATGCCCTTCAACGAGATCATGCCGGCGGTGCGCGACGGCAAGGTCGACGCGGGGCTCGTCATCCACGAGGCGCGCTTCACCTACCAGGACTACGGGCTGCACAGCCTCGCCGACATGGGCGAGCACTGGGAGTCCACGAGGGGCCTGCCGATCCCGCTGGGCGCGATCATCGCGAAGCGGAATCTGGGTGCGGACACGCTCCAGTCGCTGGCGGATTCTGCGCGTACGTCGGTCCGGATGGCGTGGGACGACCCGGAGGCGTCGCGCCCGTACGTCCGCGCGCACGCGCAGGAGATGGACCCGGCGGTGGCGGACCAGCACATCGCGCTGTACGTCAACGAGTTCACCGCGGACCTTGGCGAGGACGGCTACGCGGCGGTACGGGGCCTCCTCACGCGCGCGGCGGACGAGGGCCTGGTCCCGCCGCTCTCCCCGGACGCGCTGACCTTCGGCTGATCACCTTCGGCCGACCGGCCGAACGACCGGGTCGGTGAGGGGGAGCGGTTCGCGCGGCCGTCCGGGCGAACCGCTCCCGGCACTAGGTCCTGTCCGGTGGATCTTCGCGGATAGCCCGGGGCGTCTGGCGCGGTGCATCGCAAGGCGCCGAAGTGCCCGCAGGGTGGTTTCCTGTGGGCACTTCGGCAACG